>NZ_NFLD01000023.1:0-44964 GCF_002160725.1 Massilimicrobiota sp. An142
ATCTCCTGTGCACAGTAAAAATAATGATATGGAAAGTCAAATCCTCTTTCCATGTTCATCTGAATGATTGAATCTGTTATCTTAGAAAACAGTTTCATTCTTGCATTGAGGATTCTTGCCTTATATACAAAGGAATATTTGTTTGCATTGGCTTCTATTTTGGTACCATCAATATATTGAATTGATTTGTCAACATTCATGAGATTACAGATATTGTTGACTATATCAAAAAAGATATGGTCAATATCATCAATAAGATAATTCTTCATGAATCGTTCAAAAGCCATATGGCTAGGAGTTGCCTCCTGCATGATATACATGAATCTAATATCATGCTTACATAAAGATTCCAGATTTCTTACATCACAGTCACTGACCATTCTAGCAAAGAGAACAGCCTTAAGAAGCAATACGTTATCATATCCCTTTCTACCACGACGCTCATCTCTTTTTAGATATTTCTTAAGATTCACTCCTTCCAGCGCCTTTAAGAAAGAAACAACCTCATCGTCAGAATTAATTTTTATACCCAAATCTAGTGGCAAAGATAACTGAATTGCGTTATAATTATCAGTGTAATTAGATTGCATAAAATTTAAAGATTCCATAATCTAATTATACCAAAAACGACAATGATAATCATTAAAGATAATCATTGTCGTTTTCTTTTTTAGGTAACTTTACGAATATTTATTTCGTTACAGCCCCTTTACAACCATCTTGGAAGAGATATGTTCATGAAGCTTTTCCCTGTCATTCTCACAGATAACGGACCTGAGTTCTCCAATCCAGAAGCCATTGAATTTGATGAAGATGGAAACAGAAGAACATATATGTTTTACTGTCACCCCAGCTCTCCGTTTGAAAAAGGTGACTGTGAAGTCAATCATGAATTTATAAGAAGAATCGCACCCAAAGGAAAACCATTTGATCCTTATACGCAAAAAGACATCAATTTAATGATGTCTCACATTAATTCGTATGCTCGTCCAAAGCTGAATGACAAAACCCCACTCTTTGTCTTCGCTTTGCTGTTTTCCAAAGAAGTTGCAAGCTACTTTGGAATCGAACATATTGACCCAGATAAGATCAATCTGACTCAGTCGCTCTTATCTCAAAGATAAAGCATAAACAAAACACAGGGATACCCATAATGTACAGATAAATAAGACCATCAGGGGTGGAATTTTGCTTTGCAAAAAAAACAGAAAATTTGACCCTGGCTTTACTATACTCTCAAAAACAAGTCAAATTGCTTCTTACAAGTTCATTTTAAGACCTGATGTGTCAAAAATCAATATCTGAAGGTGATTTTTATAATACAAAAAATCACTTTGCAATTTGAAATTCAACTCCCACAAGAAGAGTTGAATTTAAATATACAAAGTGGAATTTAGTTTTTCATTTCACCTCAAGAAAATAATCGCTAACGCTAATATTTCATTTCAAAACTTTTTTCATTCTCTAAAACTGCCAAATCTTCAACTTCACATTGTTCTATTCGAATATAGCGAATACTATGCATATAGTCAATAACCTGCTGAATCAAAGAAAGTTCTCCTTGTAAGCATGCTTCCACATCACCATTACTTAAATTTCTAACCCAACCTGTTAAATGCAAACGTGTCGCCTGTTGGTAAAATGTAATACGAAATCCAACCCCTTGTACACGCCCTTTAAAAATGAAATGTTTTCTCACCATATAACCACCTCTTTTTTTCTATTTTATCATTTTATAAAAATGAAAAAAAGAGAAATCAATATGAGATTTCTCTAATCATCCAATCCTTTTTTCTTATAACCATACATGAAAGCTATCACCCCTAATAGAATCCATACTATACAGACAATTATAGCTATCACTGTCTCCTGATTAAAGAAGGGTTGTTGAACTGACAATTGTAAATAAAGCGTTTGGAAAGATGTTGTTGGAAAAATAACTGCAATCTTTTCAATCATTTCATTAAGCTGACTGAACATAGGTGGCAACATTAATAAAATCATCAACGGAGAACTCAATGTTCCAGCACTCATCTGATCTTTAGAAAGTAGACCTACCAGTGCTCCAAAAAACAAGACACTTAAAGATGATAAAACATAAAAGATAAGGAAATATCCAAAATACTCCATTGGCTCCTGACAAACCAGGAAAATAAGAATGCCATCAATCAACATCAAAACCAGTGCAACAAAAGCTTTACTCAATAAGAAATCAGTTGCACTGACATTAGCCAACATTAAAGAACGTAAAGTATGTTTTTCTTTCTCTTCAGCAACCATATTGGCTAAAACATTCAGTGGAACAATAGAAATTGTCATAATAATACACATAACAATAACAAAACTCCCTGTAGCTCCCTTAAGAATATCCCCTAATAAAAATTTATACATCACACCAAATAAAACTGGCAAAGCCAACATTAAAAAAACATTTTTATTAACGAAGCAATTCTTTAAATCCTTCATAAACAAAGCTTTACAAATACGTATATTCATCATGATTCCTCCTTAGTCAATGTTAAAAAAACTTCTTTTAAAGTTGGTTCAATGGAATGAATCATTAATAGTTCATCAATATGTTCCAATTCCTGTTTTAAAAGTTTTGGATCTAAAGGAATCGTATAGTCTTCTTGACTTGTTTTCATACGAATCTGTTTTTTAGAATATTTAAGTTTCAAATCTCCAGGATGTCCACTTTCAATAATGTGTCCATGATTCAAAAATGCAACACGATGACACATTTCATCTGCTTCTTCCATATTATGAGTTGTTAAAAAGACAGTCGTCCCTTTCGCATTAAGTTTCTTGATAATTTCCCTTACCTCATTAGCAGTTGAGGGATCTAAATTTGCTGTTGGTTCATCCAAAAACAGAAGAGATGGTGAATGAATAATGGTTCTAGCAAAGATTAATCGTTGTTTCATTCCTTTTGATAATTGACTAACCAATTGCTTTTTAGCATCTAATAAATCAACTTCTTCTAAGACTTTTTCAATACAGCTTTTATCAATATCATAGATTTTTGCGAATAACAGTAAATTATCATAAACACTCATCTTTTCATATAATCCACTATTATCACTCATAATCCCTATTTGACTTTTTATTTTTGAAGAAAAAGGCTTCTCCCCTAGTATCTGAATATCTCCTCCATCACTTTTTAACTGTCCCGTCAATAATTTAATCGTTGTTGTCTTTCCAGCTCCTGAAGGACCTAAAAAACCAAAAATTTCCCCTTTTCGAACTGAAAAATCACATCCTTGTAAAGCAACTGTCTTCTGAAAACTTTTTGATAGTTGCTTAACCTCAATAACATTTTTATCCATCATACTCCCTCCTTTTTCCTACTTTCATCGTATCATAGTCATTTTTAACAGACAATCATTTTACTATTTCTTTCCTTTATTTTTACATAACATTATAATTCATGATAAATCGTATGATTTTGTGCTATAATAAAAAAGCAAAAAAGATGAAAGGAGTTTTCATATGAATTTCAAATTACCTGTCACAAATAAAAAGAGAACCATGATCATAATTGCAGTAATTATTTTCATCATCATATTTTGTCTTTGTATCTTTTTCTTTTCAAAAAATCAAACAGTCGCAAAAAAAGCAGAGAGTCAGACAGTTGTTGCCAATCAACAATCAGATGATTCAAAACAAGAACAAGACACAGCAACCATAAAATCTGATAACAACTCATCACAAAATCAAGAATCTTCAAATGATTCAGCATCAAAAACAAAAGAAACAAATAAAGATACTCAAACACAAACATCAAAAAAGAATTCTCAAACACAATCAACTTCAAAAAGCTCACAAAAGACAACAACCAATAAAAGTTCTTCTACAAACCAAAGTTCATCATCAACCCATGAACATGTATGGAAAGACCATAAATCAAAAAGATGGGTTTCTAAAATGGTGACTGTCACAGACTACGAAACACAAACAATTCGTGGAGCAAAATTTTACACTTATAATGGAACAAACGAATTAGGACAACCAACATATATTGCAAATGGTCCTACTTATTGGTTTGAAGATGGATTTACTCAGGATGATTTGAAAAACATTATAAGCGAAGGTATGAAAAATGCCGATGAAAATGGTTTATATAACGGCGTTTATTACGGTAACTATCAAAATGTCACAAAAACAGAAAAAGTAGAAGTTGGTTCTCATCAAGAAGATCAGGGCTATTATGAGGAATATGTAGATTATCAATATTGCAGTATTTGTGGTGCAAAAAAATAAAAAATACAACAACGACTAACATTTTAGTCATTGTTGTATTTTTTTATATCAATGTTTTAAAATAATTAGATTTGAGATTACTCTTTATTTCTTCATTAGGATATAAGATAAATTATATCCTAATAAACTCATCATATTTCCTATAAGGAAAAAAAGAAAAGGGATTCCATCTATTAGCATATAATAAATCTTTGGAGGATAAACTTCTGGCAATATAAATAAGCAAATAAAACCCGCAACAATCAATATAAACCAAACTATCAAACATATAACATCCATCTTCCTATCATTTTTATCCATCAACAACATTCCATTCCAAATTGATGTCATAATCCCTAATCCTATAAATATCCATGTGATAGTCAAAAGATAATTATGCTGTGATATAAAAGTCAATATATCATAACGAATGTATTGATAATATAACATCAACATCAAGTAAAAAACAGGAAATATCAAAATATAAATCTTTTTTAAAGTCTTTTTCATTATCAATCACCTCTCTACTTTCAGTATATCATTTTTCATTCAATGTTTCATAAATATATCATTTCATCAAAAAAGCTGTTAACATATATAGTCAACAGCTTCAACATCTATTCTTTATTTTTTGTTATGAGTAATAAAGTTATAGGCATCTTTGCACATATCTTCTAATGTTTTTTCAGCTACCCAATCAAGTTCTTCTCTTGCTTTTGTTGGATCAGCATAACAAGTTGCAATATCTCCAGCACGTCTTGGTTTGATTTCATAATTGATTGTTACATTGTTCGCTTTTTCATAAGCTTTCACAATATCTAAAACACTATAACCATGACCAGTTCCTAAATTATAAGTATAAACACCATGATCACCAACAAGTTTCTTTAAAGCTTTCACATGTCCTTTGGCTAAATCGACAACATGAATATAATCTCTGACTCCTGTTCCATCAGGTGTATCATAATCATTTCCAAAAACACCTAAGCATTCTAATTCTCCTACTGCAACTTTAGAAATATATGGAACTAAGTTATTTGGTATACCATTTGGATCTTCTCCTAATAATCCACTTTCATGTGCACCAATAGGATTAAAATATCTTAATAAAACAATATTCCATTCATGATCTGAAATATAAATATCTCTTAATATATTTTCAATCATTAATTTTGTTGTTCCATATGGATTTGTTGTTGGTCCTAGTGGGAAATCTTCTTGAATAGGAACTGTGTGAGGATTTCCATAAACAGTTGCACTTGATGAGAAAATCAAATTTTTACAATTATATTTTCTTAACAATTGACATAAAACAAGTGTACTTAATAAATTGTTTTGATAATATTCCATTGGTTTTTGAACTGATTCACCCACTGCCTTATACCCAGCAAAATGAATAGCCCCATCAATTTGATTATCTTGAAAAACTTTTTCCATTGCTTCTAAATCACAACAATCTACTTCATAAAAAGCAGGTCTTTTTCCAGTGATTTTTGCAATGTTATCTAATGCTTCAGGTTTAGAATTATAAAAGTTATCTACAATGACAACCTCATGTCCTTCCTGCATCAATTCTACAACTGTGTGGCTTCCAATATATCCTGCGCCACCTGTTACTAATATTCTCATTTGTTTTCCTCCCTTAAATAGTCATCAAATATCTTTTGAATCGCCTCTTTTGTTATAGCGCCTTCATGTAATTTCTTTGTTCCTTCAAAAAAACAAGGAACATAATAATAATCATAAGTATCAGCCAATTCACTCTGTTCACTTTCTTCAATCATTTCTAAAGGAATACGTTGATACTTTGCATCCTGCTGATACAATTCTTGTATCCAGGCTAATGCCTGACGACAATATGGACAATTCTTTAAATAAAATAATTTCATATTAAATTAACCTCATTGTCTTAATCACAACAGGTTCAATTGGACAATCACGAGCATCTGTTGGGACATTAGCGATTTCATCAATCACATGTTTCCCTTTTGTGATTTTTCCAAAAGCTGCATACTCCCCATCTAAATGAGGTGCATCTTCATGCATGATAAAAAACTGTGAGCTGGCAGAATCCTTAATCATCGTACGTGCCATGGAAAGCACTCCTCTTGTATGTAATAAAGGATTATCAATACCATTGCTTTTAAATTCACCTTTAATCGCTGGTGTTTCATGAATATGCATATCTTTATCATATCCTCCACCTTGAATCATAAAGCCAGCAATGACACGATGGAAAATCAATCCATCATAAAAGTGGCTTTCAATCAGGTCAACAAAATTCTTCACAGTACGAGGCGCAATCTCAGGATATAATTCACCAGACATTACTTCTCCATTTTCCATTTCAATTTCAAAATCAATCGTTTTCATAACTTATCCTCTTTCTCTTCAATCATTCGATCATTTTTCTGTATTGTTTGTTCTTTTTTCTTTTGTAAATAAAATTTTATACCAAAAAATAAAACAATTAATGCTATTAAACCTAATAATAGATGTACTATTTTATTCATTTGTTCAAATTGATATGCTAAAGCGACAGTTAAACATAGATTGAGAATCAGTAAAGCTCCCGTGGTTTTAATTCTATGATTATAAAGACAGTCCAATGCTAAAGCATTTGACAAAAACAATATAATAATCAGTCCTACTTCCATGTTTTATCCTCCTGACACTATCATAACATCTTTTTCAATAAATTTCACTATAATTATGCTGTAACCGTTTTCATTAAATTATAAATATGTTAAAATGAAAGAAAGATATTCCAAAAAAATATTAAAGGAGCGTGATGATAATGAGAGCTTATCACTCAAACGAAATTGGAAATGTCGTTGTGTTAGGTCACTCTGGGAGTGGCAAAACCAGTGTGATTGAAGCCATGGCTTATCGTGCTGGTTTAACAAATCGTATTGGAAGAATTGAAGACGGGAATACCCTTAGTGATTATTCACCTGAAGAAATCAAAAGACATTCTTCTGTAGGATTATCTGTTATTCCTCTTGAATGGAACAACTGTAAAATCAATTTGTTAGATACGCCTGGTTCTTTTGATTTTATCGGTGAAGTAGAAGCGGCTTTAAAGGTTGCTGAAAGTGCATTAATTGTTGTACCTGCTACAGAAGGTATTAGTGTTGGTACTAAGGAAGCAATGCATAAAGCTTATGACAAAGCTAAAATGATTTATATTAGTGGCTTAGATTACCCTAATGCTGCCTATCATCAAAAACTTGAAGATTTAAAAATGACTTATGGTAAAGCTATTGCACCGATTCAAGTGCCAATCATGGAAGGTCATAAAATGGTAGGTTATGTCAATGTTGCGAAAATGGAAGGTCGTTATTTTGATGGTGAACAGACTCATCCTTGTCCTATTCCTGATAATATGTGGGACGAAATAACACCTATTAAAAACATGATTGACGAAGCTGTCGCGAATACCAATGATGAATTATTAGAAAAATATATTAATGAAGAACCTTTTACAAAAGAGGAAATTTCTTGGGCATTACGTCAAGGTGTTATGAATAAAACATTGATTCCTGTTTTATGTGGAACAAATCAAATTGGTATTCAAATCATTTTAAATTCTATGGTGGCATTCTTTAGTGCTGCTGGAGATATGGTTAATTCTATGGTTGTGCATAATGAAGAAACGGATGAAGATGATTTGATTGGTTATGATGAATCTTTAGCTCCATCCCTATTTGTTTTTAAAACAATTGCTGATCCTTTTGTTGGTCGTATTTCTTTATTTAAAGTTTGTACAGGTTCTATTCGTACAGGTATCACATTATTTAATGTACAGAAAAAAGAAGCTGAAAAGATCAATAAACTTTATGTGATGAAAGGTAAAGATTTGATTGAAACAGATTGCCTCTATGCTGGGGATATTGGTGCTTTATCTAAATTATCATATACACAAACGAATGATACTTTATGTACTTTAGATTATCGTATGACTTATGAAACTATTTTATTTTCAAAACCATACTATGGTAAAGCTATTAAACCTGTAGGTAAGGCTAATGAAGAAAAAATTACAAATGCTATTAATAAACTTCTAGAAGAAGATAAAACATTAAAATTTGAAAACAATCCAGAAACAAAACAACAATGTATTTATGGTATTGGTGATATTCATATTGATAGTGTTGTTTCTAAATTAAAAGAAAGATTTAAGATTGATGTCACTTTAGATAATATTATTATTCCTTATCGAGAAACAATTCGTGGTCAAGTGACACAAAGATATAAATATAAGAAACAATCAGGTGGACATGGACAATATGGTGATGTTGAAATGACATTTGAACCTTTACATGATTATACTGTTCCTTTTGTCTTTGAAGAAAAAATCTTTGGTGGAGCCGTTCCTAAAGCTTATTTCCCTGCTGTAGAAAAAGGTTTAGTAGAAGCAACAAAACATGGTATTTTGGCACAGTACCCTGTTTTAGGTATTAAAGCCACTTTGATTGATGGTTCATATCACAGTGTCGATTCTTCTGAAATGGCATTTAAAACAGCTACAATTATGTGTTTTAAAGAAGCTATGGAAAAAGCAAAACCAGCTTTATTAGAACCATTCATGACTTTACACGTTTATATTGATGAACAATTTACGGGAGATATTATGGGACATTTCAATAAAAAACGTGCACGTGTGATGGGAAGTGAAATCTTAGAAGATGGTTTAATTAAGATTACAGCTGAAGCCCCACAAGAAGAAGTCATGAATTATGCTGTTGATTTACGAGCAATGACACAAGGTCAAGGCTTCTTTGATATGGAATTTTTGGGATATGAATTTGCTCCTGAACATGTTGCCAAACGTGTGATTGCAAACCATCAACAATAGTAGTCAGAAGCTCTTAGGAGCTTCTTTTTTTAAAATTTATAGTTATAATCACATGAATTCCCATAATATTCCAATAAGAATTCCTTGATTTTATTTGACAGTTTCCAAAAATGCTTTAGAATAGATTATAGAATTATAGCAATAAAGGAGGAATCTCTTGTGATGAAAAAGAAAATTGTCGCCTCTCTTTTATCATTAAGTATGCTGGCTTGTGCTTTGGCATCAACATATATAGTCAATGCTACTGATTTTGAAGGTCAAGAATCCAAATATATTAAATTATGTTCTTCTTCAAAATTAACGAGCAATCAGCAAACAACATGTAAAGAGTTTAATAGTTATTTATATGAAAAAAATAAAGAATTAAAACAAGAAGCTTCTCAGGCTAAAAAAGAAGCTGAAGATACAAAAGATGATCTTGCAAAAATTGCTGATCAAATTTCACAAATTGATACCAAAATAGAATCAGCTCAAAGTGAGCTTAACTATGTTCAAGATAGTATAGATAAACTCAAAAAAGAAGTTGAAAAACAAAGTGAACAACTTCAAGAACGTTTGTATAGTATGCAAACAACTTTAAATTCTCATATCTTTACAACTTATATTTTTGGAGCAGACACTTTTTCTGATTTTATGAGTCGTGTCATTAATATCAAAGAAATTACAAATTATGATAATGAATTGATTGCTCAAATTAATGAAAATTTAAAAGAAGTTGAAAAGCAAGAAACAACTTTAAAAAATCTAAAGGATTCTTTAGAAGCTGACAAAAAAGAACAGGCTAGTCTACAAAAAACATTCCAGGCTAAACTGACTGAACAAAATAAAACAATTGCCAACAATAATTCTGAAGCAGCAGCAAATCAAGAATCTATTGAAACTATCCAAAAGAATTTAGCAGCCATTCAAAAGGCATCAAATGCTTCAAAGGTCAATAATGTCACACAGGCAACACCAAATAAAAAGCCTTCTTCTCCATCTGGTTCTCAATCAACACAAAAGCCAAGTGAAGATCAAAATGAATCTAATCAAAGCAATTCAAATCAAAATGATGAAAAAGAAGATAACAATAATAACAATGAAAACAATAACAACAATAATCAGGAAAACAACAACAATACAACGCCTGGTGACAGCTTAACATCTAGTGAAGAACTTGGTTTAGCCATTGCAAATAAAGCTTTATCACGTCAAGGTTACATGTATGTATGGGGTGGTGGACACAGTTGGAGCAGTATTCAAAATCCTAATTGGACACAATTTGATTGTTCTGGATTAGTCAATTGGTCACACTATCAGGCAGGAGTCAACTTAGGACGTATCCATTATACTGGTTCACTCATCAATGCTGGAACAGGTATATCAAGAAGTGAATTACAAGCAGGCGATATTATTCTCTTTAGTAGTAATGGACAAGCCAGTGGTGTTCACCATGTAGGTATTTATATTGGAAACAACCAAATGGTTCATGCACCATCTACGGGGCAGCCTGTCCAAGTCGCTAATTTAAGTTATAGTTATTGGCAAAATGAATGGTATACTTGCCGTCGTTTATATTAGACATCCTTGAGATGTCTTTTTTTCATGCAAAAAAGCGATATTTTCTATCGCTTTTACAATCTTAAATCTTTATTTTTAGATAACAATGATGCTGCTGCCTCATCACAAATCACTGTAAAATTAGGATGAAGTTTCAAAATCGTTGCAGGAACTTCTTGACTGATTGGTTCTTCTATAAAACGCTTGAATATCTCTGCTTTTTCTTGACCATCTACAATCATCACTAAATGTTTAACACGCATTAAACTTTTAGCTCCCATTGTAATCGTATAAGGTTGTCGAGGTCTTTCACCATAAGTTGGATTCACTGCTAATTTATCTTTATATTCCATACAGTAAGTGTAACTGTCAAACTGCGTACAACGTGGACAGTTACCACAAAAATGGCCATCATGTCCAAGCCCAAGCACCATCACATCTATGCCTCCAGCCTGTCTAATCTGCCAATCATAATCCTGCCAGTTATCTAATGAAATACGGTGGATATGTTCTTTGGAAATATGTGCTGGTTCAAAAAACATTTCTTTCATCTCAGCCCAGTTTGTTCCATATTTTTCGCCTATATATGGATTTTCATCAAATAAATAATATTCAATATCTTTAAATTTTTCTTGATCTTTAATGAGTGGAATCATCATCTTATATAACATACGTGGAGTTCTACCAGAAGTTAAAGAAATATTCACCCTCTTATCTTGCAGCATAGCTCCAAGCAAAATATACATAGCACTCTCACTCATTGCTTTCAAATCTTTTTCAATAACCAATTTCATAATAACATTCTCCTTTATCTCTTTTTCTCTTTTTTTATGAACATTCCTATTGTCAGTCCAATCATCATTCCTAAACTAATTCCTAAAGCAACACCTAAATCACGAAATAATAAGGCTCCAGCACATATTCCTAGTCCTATGCCTTCTGACATATAATTTTCATTATAGATTTTATTATTTTTACGATAATAAACAAAAATAGTCACCAAACAAATTCCCATAATAATAAAATACCAAATAATTGTCATAAGCATCACTCCTATGCACCATGATTTATAGCTTCATCAACAAAACTTCCAATCTTTGGATTAAAACAATACCTTTTCACTTTTTTATTTATACAACTCTAAACTTTTCTTACTACTTAAAAAGCCTTATTTTCAAAATAGAGACTTGATGAACATATACTGAATCATTATTAACTCTCATATGTACTACTCAAAATCATTATTTTCAGACTCCCACTGTTATTCTTTCTATATTTATTTTACTCTTTATTTCTTTGACTATCAATTCATAACTATCAGTCATATAAAAATTTCATATTCATCCACTTTTATGAACATTCTATAGCTTTACACAATAAACAAGCATCATTTTTATTATAAATATATTGTAAAAAAATAGCCACATCAAATGCGGTTATTTATGATATGTTTCATGTCTTATAATTTTAAATGCACGATAAATCTGTTCAACTAAAATCAAACGCATTAATTGATGTGGAAAAGTCATTTGTGAAAAGCTAATACGTGCATTGGCTCTTGTTAGTACATCTTCTCCATGTCCCAATGATCCACCAATGACAAAATCAATCGTACTTTTTCCATTAATCATACAATCTTCAATACGTTCAGCAAATTGAATTGAATCTAATTCTTTACCTTGAACATCTAATAAAATCATATAATCATCTTGTTTAACTTTATCTAAAATACGTCTTCCTTCTTTAGATTTTACAATTGTTTCTTCAGCTAATGAAGGATTGTCAGGTATTCTTTCATCTGCAACTTCAATCACTTCAATATCTGAATAAGCTGATATTCTTTTTAAATATTCTTTGATTCCATCATATAAATATTTTTCTTTTAATTTTCCAACACAAATCAATTTAATTTTCATAGTTTCCTCCTGATACAACGTCAATTTGACTTGCTACTTTTATATTTGAAAAAGCAATATTTTCCTTAGCAAATATTTGTTCATATGTTGCAAGAGCTTTTTCTTTTGTATTTGCTTCCTGTGATAAATGAGCTAATACTATTTCTTTTGTATTGTCCCCTATCATTTCACACATTAAATGCGCACTATATTCATTATTTAAATGTCCTTTATCATTAAGAATTCTATTCTTTAAAAACATCGGTCTTTTTGTCGCCATCAACATTTCAATGTCATGATTACTTTCAATGATATAGTAATCTAAATTTTGCATATATTGACGATTTTTTTGTGACACATAACCCGTATCAGTCATATATAATAACTTTTCATTCTGACTGGAAATCACAAATCCAATAGGATCACTGGCATCATGTGATGTTCTCAATGTTAAAACATCAAAGACACCGAATTGACGATGCGTATAAGGTTCTAATGTGTGATATTCATCTAAATCCTTAATATTCTTTTTAGCACTATAAATTTTTCCTGTATCAAAAATATGAATATTTTTATTATGATCATAATGATCATGTGTTAAAAAGACATAAGTAATATCTTCTTCATGAAATCCTAACTGATTTAATTTAAATAAAAGTTGTTTTCTAGTAATACCACAATCAATCAATATCCCACATTGCTGATCATAAATAAATGTAGCATTACCTTTTGATCCACTTGCTAAAACATGAAATTCCATAGTTCAACTCCTTTGTGATTCTATTATACAAATTCAACCATAAAAAAACAACTTTTTCATATATGAAAAATTTAACAAGAAATTAAAAATGTGATAAAATAGTAGTATCAAAGGAGGGGTATTTTATGCCTAGAATTATTACTATTGCAAGAGAATACGGATCTGGTGGTCGTTTAATTGCACAACGTGTTGCAGAAAAATTAGGAATCTTTTATTACGATAATGAAATTATAGATCTTGCTGCCAGAGAATTGGGATTTGATGTTGATACAATTCGTAAAGTTTCTGAAGAAAAATCATCAAGTTTTATGTATACTCTTTCTTCAACTGCTTTTACCCTACCATTAAACGATCAGGTTTTTGCAATGCAGTCTAAAATCATCCGTCATATTGCTGAAAATGATACATGTATTATTGTCAGTGGTTGCGCTGATTATATTCTAGAAGATTTTGATGATGTTTTAACTGTCTTTGTTCATGCACCATTTGAATCAAGAGTAAGACGTGTTAAAGAAGACTATAAAGAAAAACACGAAGATTATAAAAAATTTGTTATGAAAAAAGATAAAGCAAGAAGTAATTATTATAATTATTATACGACTAAAAAATGGGGTCAATTAAAGAATTTTGATTTAACTATCAATAGTGATTTTGGTATTGAAGAAGTGGCTGATATTATTGTTGCTTTATATAAGAAAGGTGAACATAAAAATAAATAATAGTGAAAAAGAAAAACCTGCGTAAGCAGGTTCTTTTTATTTAAGTCCGTATTTTTTATTGAATTTTTCTACACGTCCATCAGCACTAGCAAATCTTTGTTTTCCTGTATAGAATGGATGACAATTTGAACATGTATCAACACGAATTTCGTTTAATACTGATCCAGTTTCAAATTCAGCACCACAAGAAGTACAAACGACTTTTACTTTTTTATAATCTGGATGAATTCCTTTTTTCATTTTTCATTTCTCCTTCCGCCTTGAAATATTTGCTACTTCAAAGTAAGTTGCTCAATTATAATATCATTTCTTGACGATAAAAACAATAGTTTTTTTATTTTTTATTCATCAATATGATATCTTGTAATATGAGCACCTAATGTAATTAATTTATGATCAATGTTATCATAACCACGATCAATATGATAAACGTTTGTAATTTCAGTTCTTCCTTCAGCAATAAGTCCAGCAATAACCAAAGCTGCACCACATCTTAAATCAGTAGCCTCAACTCTTGTTCCATGCAATGGTGTTGGACCATGAATCACACTGGCAGCTTCTTCTAAATCAATATGAGCTCCCATTTTATTAAGCTGTGGACAATGTTTAAAACGTTCAATATAAATCGTTTCTTTCACATGCGAATCACCTTGAGCCTGTGTTAAAAGTGTTGTTAAAGGTTGTTGTAAATCTGTCGCAAAACCAGGATAAATCTGCGTTTTAACATTAACTGGTTTTAAAGCATCATCTCGACCATAAACAACAATACTATCTCCTACAACATCCATTTTAATTCCCATTTCTTTTAACTTTGAAATTAAAGCTTCTAAGTGTTGAGGAATAATATTTTGAACAATAACCTTTTCACCCGCCGCTGCAGCAATAATCAAGAATGTTCCAGCTTCAATACGATCAGGAATGATTTCATGAAAAGTTCCACTCAAATGATCAACTCCATCAATCGTAATTGTATCCGTTCCTACACCTCTGATTTTTGCTCCCATTTTTGTAAGCAAATTGGCAACATCAATAATTTCAGGTTCTTTCGCTGCATTTTCAATGACTGTTTTTCCTTGAGCACGCACTGCTGCCAACATAATGTTGATTGTTGCTCCAACAGAAGCAAAATCTAAATAAATAGAATTTCCTACTAATTCTTCTGCTTCTAATAAATACGTATCATCTTCATATGTGATTTTTGCTCCTAAAGCTTCAAATCCTTTTAAATGAAGATCAATAGGACGTGGTCCTAAATAACATCCTCCAGGCATTTTAATTTTGACTCTTTTATATTTTCCTAGTAATGCTCCCATAAAATAATAAGAAGCTCTTAACTTGTTCACTGCATCACTTACTAAAGGTATATCTTCCATATGAGTTGGATCTACTTTAATACGTTCTCCATCTATTTCTACATCACATTTTAATTCTCTTAAAAGTGTAGCTAAAGCTGCAACATCTGAAATTTCTGGGACTCCTAATATTTCTACTGGTCCATCTGACAAAACTGCTGCTGGAATCAATGCTACTGTTGCATTCTTTGCTCCGCTAATTCTTACTGTTCCATTTAATTTATATCCACCATCAATCGCAATTACTTCTGCCATGTGTTTATTTCCTTTCTACTTATTTATATATATCTAATCAATATTTATGACACTATTTCTCTTTTTAATGAGATTATACACATTTATATCGTTAATATCAAAACAATTTCAAAAAATTTTTCGACTTCATTATATCATTCAAATAGACATATCACAATCTTATTTCATATTTATTTCTCATAAAATATCTCTATTATATTAATACTTTTATAAATCATTTTATTGCATTTATTTCAAAAAAATTCTTTACACTTTATTTGAGAGTGCTATACTTATAGTATAGTCAAAAATGGTCCGTTGGTGAAGTGGTCAACACACTAGGTTCTCATCCTAGCATTCAGGGGTTCGAAACCCCTACGGACTACCAGTAGAAATCAAAAAAGTCCGATAAAATGGACTTTTTTTCATTTTAAAAGTACCCGCGACACTCATACGACACTTATTTAGAAAAAAAACATAGTTTATGACTACTTGTTTATGCTCATCACAATTATAATAGACATTCTAAATCCCCCCCCCAATCTTTTCAACATGCGTCTTGATCGTTCATCATTTTTTCACTAGCAATATCATCAAGATCCATTATGCATTCGATAATATCTTTTGTGTTATCTAACTTTATACTATTATTATTTATACAGCATCTTTGAGCATTAACACATCTCAATATATAATCAATCATGCTCATATCATTTTCTAATGCATCATTCATTATTTTTTTCTCTTCTTTACTGACTCTTAATTCAATTCGTTCTTCTCTCATCATATTACATCTCCTCACATTTTATCCCTAGTATGCATTTTTGTCCGTACATATTCAATATATACAGATATATTCACATATTATTATCTTAATTTTAATAATAATATATTTTTATATCTACTGATTTTTAAATATAAAAAATAAAAGGAGTTGAAAAACAACCCCTAACATATTATTTTACTTTCAATTTTAATGATGATTTAATAAATTCAGCTTCAGTAATTGTTATTAGTTTATTATTATCATCTATAATATACGAAAAAGCTAGTGAACTTATATAAAACGACCTTACAATATCATTGTTATGAATAACTGGATATAATCTAGGATTTTCTTTTAAAACATTTATTTTTTCCTGTAATTCATCTTTGATTCTCATTCTATTTTCTAATAAAAACATACTGACTTCTGCAGAAACAATAACCTTATACACATTAAAGCCCTGATTCTTCCAAAATAGTAAAAAATTCTTCTTCAGTATGTGTTTTTATTTTTCCTTCTTTGATGAGCTTATATTTTTCTAAAGTTCTATTCTCAAATTCTTCATCAATACTATCATTATAAATTTTTATCATTTTTGTTAATAAATCTGTAGGTATTTTAGAAATACCATTAGAAGTTGGAAAATCATTTACATTCAATTTAGAATCCATGAATATCACCTCTGCTTATAATATACCATAATATCAAAGAAAAATATACTCTTAAATGAGAGATAAAACATATGACATTGAATATCAAGGAAAAATCTTTTTTATCCACATATTTAGAAACTGTATTTATTATAATATCATTAGTATATATCCAATTAAATTAAAAAGAATTGAAAAAATATTTTTAAGTCTATATTAAAAGTAGTTAAAATTAAAAATTTACATATTAATTTACGACACTCATTTAGAAAAAACATAGTTTATGACTTCTTATTTATGATGATTATTTATATAAATATAAAAGCAACTTAATTGACGTTCAAAAATACATTAAAAATATTCCTTCAATCATAATATCGTCTAGGAATAAAATTTCATTTTTCAATTGACGTATTTTATCATTCTTTTAATTTACATTATCATTCTTTGTGGCACACTAGAAGTGGGAACTATATGAGTAAATAAAAATACTCAAAGAGAAAGAGAACTACGACAATAGGACTTTAAATAATTGAAGGGTCCAGATTTTAATCATTGATCTTTAAAACATCTATAAATACTAAAATGATAATATGTATATTTCATTGCGAAAATAATTTTTTACTCATATAATAAAGAATAGAGATTATAAAATCAATCTATATGAAATGAGATTTGACACTCATATCATTTATAATTAAAAAAAAGAATCACGAATGATTCTTTGATAACTTTATGGCTGGGGTACTTGGATTCGAACCAAGGAAATGTCAGATTCAGAGTCTGATGCCTTACCACTTGGCTATACCCCAATCACAAAATCTATTATATATCTTTTTTTTAAAGGAGTAAAGAAAAAAATGAAAATACGCACACGTTTTGCACCTAGTCCTACTGGTTACATGCATATTGGTAATTTAAGAACAGCTTTATATTGTTATTTAATCGCCAAAAAGAATAATGGAGATTTTATTTTAAGAATTGAAGATACTGATCAAAAAAGAGAAGTCAGTAATGCCAGTCAATTGATATATCAGACTTTAGAAGAAACAGGTCTACATTATGATGAAGGTCCTCAAATGGGTGGTCCTTATGGACCTTATATCCAATCACAAAGATTAGATATTTATCATCATTATGCTCAAGAATTAATTCGTAAAGGTGGTGCTCATTATTGTTTTTGTTCAGATGAAATCCAAGAACAAGATCCTTGTATTCATTTAAGTGATGAAGAAATTCAACAAAAGATTCAAAATGGTACTCCTTATGTTATTAGACAAACCATTCCTCAAACAGGTATAACGACTTTTGATGATGAAGTCTATGGACATATTGAAGTTGAAAACAAAACCTTAAATGAAGGTATTCTCATTAAAAGTGATGGCTATCCTACATATAATTTTGCAAATGTTATTGATGATCATCTCATGCACATCACTCATGTTGTAAGAGGAAATGAATATCTTTCCAGCACTCCTAAATATAATCTGATTTATCAGACATTAGGTTGGGATATCCCCACTTATATTCACCTTCCTACCGTCAATAAAGATGAAACACATAAATTAAGTAAACGTGATGGTGATGCATCTTATTATGATTTAAAAAATCATGGTTTTTTAACTGAAGCTATTATGAATTATATTGCACTTTTAGGATGGGCTCCTGAAGGTTGTGAAATCTTATCTTTAAATGAATTGATTGAACAATTTGATATTCATCATATTTCTAAAGCTCCTGCTATTTTTGATATAGAAAAATTAAAATGGATCAATGGTATGTATTTACGCAATATGCCTTTGCAGGATTTTCATAAACTTTTATTACCACACTATTCTTTTATTCATCAATCTGTTCATTTATTAGAAGTCTCTCGTGTCCTACAACCTCGTTTACTTCAGGTCAATGATGCAATCATTCAAGAAACATTAGACTTTATCAATCAGGCATATCCATTTGATATTCAAGTCTATTCTCATAAAAAATTTAAAACAAATCCTGAAAAATCACTCAATGCTCTCTTATTAGTACAAAACCATTTGCATGAAATATCAGATTTTCAAAATGATGAAAATATTCTTCAATTCTTTATCAATCTTGCTAAAGAAAATGGTATGAAAAATGGTCAAGTCATGGAACCTGTCAGAGCTGCCTTAACTCATAAACGTTCTAGTGCTGGTGGTGCCGTTGAACTAGTCCACATATTCGGAAAAAAAGAAACATTGAAACGTCTGAATCAGGCTATTCAAAATCTTAAAGATTCTCTATAAATATAGATAATTCATTTACTTCACAGATAATCTTTCAATAATATGAACACTTAATAACTCTGTGGTTGGAATATAATCCTTTCTTTGAATACGATCAACCAGTCTGTGTACAGCCTCTTTTCCCATACTTTCTTTTTGAACTTGTAATGTTGTTAAAGGGGGAATCATTTTTTGTGCTAAAGGTATGTCATCAAATCCTGTTACTCCAATATCATCAGGAACTTTCAAACCTAATTTTGTTAAGGCCTGTATAACTATAAAAGCATTTGAATCATTAGCACAAACAAGTACTTCAGGTAATTCTTTCGATTGTAAAAGAGATACAATACAATCTATCTGATGGTGAAGAATGTACTTTTCAATATTTTCTAAAAAAGAATATTTATGAATATATTGTTCATCACAATACCCATTGATCAAATGATGATGAATAAGCGCTTCCTTATATCCTATAAAGCGATCTTGAAAACTCAAAGAATAGTTCAAATCACCAAAAAAGCCAATCTTTTTGTATCCTTTTTGAATAACATAGTTTGTAATCATATACCCACCTTGTTTATTATGAGTGAGTATACAATCACAAGCATCATACAATGAAGTAAAATCAACTAATACAATTGGTATTCCTGTATTTTTTAATGTTTTTAGATTTCCAGAAGAGATTTTTCCAACAATCAAAATACCTGCTACTTTTCTTTCTAAAATACATTCAGGGATATCCATATTGGCATCTTCAAAATAGTGCATAATGGAAGAATAGCCTAAAATCTTAGCCTCTTCTACAATAGATTTTAAAACAATGGAATAAAAATGGCCTGCATCTGCATAATAACTTTGCATCATAATACATATATTTGATCTAGAAAAAACAGATAAATATTTTCGCTTTTCATTAATATATCCCATTTCATCAGCCGTACGTAAAATAAGCAAACGCATTTGATCACTCACACCTGGTTTATCATTTAAAGCAATGGATACAGCATTAATCGAAATATTCAATTTTTCAGCGATATCTCTCATTGTTACCTTCATCTTTAATTCCTCTTATTCTCATTATTATTTTCATTATATCTTTTTAAAAATATTTTATAATTGTTTTTATCTTTTATAGTATATCATTATCAAATAGAAAAAACCATGTCGTTATGATATGATGTCCGCCCTTAATAAAATACTGTTAAGGGCGGTTACCATATCAGTTATAACATGGCTTTTTTATAATTCTTCTCCATTTGTTTCAATGACATGTTTGTACCAATCAAAAGATTTTTTCTTCATTCTTTTCATATCTTTTAAATCATTATTTTTACGATTGACATAAATCATCCCATATCTTTTATTCATATTAGCACGGCTGCTTAAAATATCAACTGGTCCCCAGACAAGATATCCTCGACAATCCACACCTTCTTCAACTGCTTTTTTCATTTCTTCAATATGCTTACGCATATAATCTATACGATAATCATCAATGATTTCACCATTTTCATTGATTTCATCATCACAACCAAAGCCATTTTCAACTACATAGATAGGCATTTCATAACGATCGTATAATTGACGTAAAGTAATTCTTAATCCAACAGGATCAATTGACCATCCAAAATCAGACATTTCCAAATATGGATTTTTCTTAATTACAACATCATTGACATTTGTTAAACTTTGTTCTCCATAATGAGAAATTGTAGACATATAGTAACTGATAGATAAATAATCAGTTTTTCCTAATTTTAAAATATCAAAATCTCCATCAAGAATTTCAGGCATTGTTCCTTCATTTTTCATATTTGCATAGTAATAAGAATTATAATGTCCTCTTGCAAAAACATCTAAGAAAACATAAGCTTCACTTTGTGCTTTCATACTTTCAAGTGTATCTAAAGGATGACAAGTTTCAGGGTAACTTTGAACAACAGTTGCCATTCCCATGACTTTCCCACCTTTTTGATGAATATAATCATTAACTAAGCTATGTGCAATCAAAGTATTATGCATAATTTGATTATCAAATGTTTGTGGGTTCATCCCTTCAGGACATACTCCACCAAAAAACATTTTAGGTCCTTTTTGAAGAATTCCATTTTGTTCATTAAAAATAATCCAATAATTAACTTTATCATTATATCGATCTACAATTTTTTTGCATAATTCTACAAAAATATCAACAACTTTTCTATTCGCAAAACCATTATATTTTTCTTGTAAATAAACTGGCATTTCAAAATGATATAAAGTTGGAATAGGTTCCATTCCTCTTTCTTTTAAGGCATCAATAAATTCATCATAAAATTGGAAACCTGCTTCATTATAAGTATTTTCATCACTCATCAATCTAGACCAGTCTATAGAAAAACGATAAGCATTAAATCCCATTTCTTGAAATAAGTCAAAATCTTCTTTATATCTATGATAACTATCAATACCATCTTTAAAATCTGAGAAATCACCTGTTACAGTTAAATCACAGACAGCTGGAACTTTTCCTCCTTCCTGATAAGCTCCTTCACTTTGATGAGCAGTGACTGCCCCACCCCATAAAAAATCTTTTCTTAACATCGTTCATCCTCCTTTATTTTACTTTTATTTTTTCATCAATTTACTTGAAATTCAATGAAAAATAACTTGAATTTTTAATAAAACTATCTTGTATAATTAAACATTTTCCCATCATATTTTTCATTTAATGTCTGTTGACTGGTAAAAACACACGAAAAATTATCATGAAAAACATGAAATGAATCCAATGGCTTGACTATGTCTAAGATTTTTTGATTGATTTCTTGAGATATACCAGTTTGCTGGCAAGCTTCACATTGCTCATCTGTTTTATAGAAAACATGAACTTGATCAAAAATAATTTTGATTTTCCATATATATGGTCTATGAATATTTTGTATTTCTTTTTGTACCTGGTTTAAAATTCTTTTTCTTATTTCATCTTCCAATGTATCATAACTGATAATCGAAGGACACTTTGTAGATATATGATGTTTTTGACAAAGTAATAAGAATTGTTCACGAATTTTCTGTTGCTTTGTTTCATCAAAATTTATACCATTCTTCATTTTTTGTTGATCATCATGATTCCATAATATAAGTTTCAATCTGGATTGATTATCATGTGTCTGATCATAAATAAAATCATAAAGTTTTAATTGAAAAACCTGCTCAAACCATTGTTCAAATTCTAATAAAAATAAACTTTTCTGTTCTGGATGACACAGTAAATTGAATGCATGTTGATATTGTTGTTCATTTAAAAGCATAAAAACACCTCTTGTCTATTATACAACAAAGAGATGTTTTTATCTCGATTTTATTTATTTTTAGTCTAAACTCTTTGACATAATAACAAACAAATCTCTTAATTTTGAACATGATGATGAAACGTTGGAGAAGTTTCATCTAATACCTGAAAAACATATCCCTGCTCAATGAGATAATCTAAAATATCTGGCAGTGCCTTGACAGTATTTTCTTGTGTTCCACTATCATGCATCAAAAACATAATATCTTCTCGATTCCCAATTTCTTCAATAGCTTTCTTTTTAAGACCATCTACCGTTTTAATCCCTTCTCCATCACCATTAATAGAAGTCCAATCATAATATTGATATCCTAAATCAATAACCTTTTTTGTTAAACGTGTCATGATACCATCATTATATTTCTTAGAAACAAGATTACTGGAACCACCTGGAAAACGTATAAAATTCACATTCTTCCCAATTTGTTGATAAACAACATCCTTAATTTTATTTAAATCACTTATATAATTTTTTAAAGAACTATAAATATATTCATAATCATGACTATATGTGTGCAATCCTATTGTATGCCCTTTTTGATATGCTTCTTTAATATAATGAAAATCTTTAGGGGAGGTTCCTGTCACAAAAAAAGTTGCTTTAATATGATATTGATCTAGAATTTCTAGAATTTCTTTGGTATTTGATGATGGACCATCATCAAAGGTTAAATAACACGTTTTCTTCCCATCACTTAAAGCTTCACGATTATCATATTGACTTAAAACTTCAATCTTTCTTATAAATGTATCCTCATTACCCGATTGATCCTTAACATGATAATAAACTTCATATTCACCAATTTTACGAATATTCAGTTTAGAATCATCAATGGTTAATACTGGTGAATCATCATGATCATCTTTAACAATGACATCTTTTTTTAAATCAATTTCATCTCCAATCAATAATGTAATGGGTGTCAAACCACTCACTACTGGTGGCTGTTCATCTTTTGCCTGAACTTGTACATAGGCACTTTTCTCTGATTTATTTCCATAACTATCTTCCACAACAACTACAACTTTATAAGTTTTCACTTCATGAAAAGTATAATTTTGTTGAAAATAAACTTCTGTTTTAGAATCATCACGAATGTTTTTAACCAATTCTTTTGCAGATATTGTTTCATCTTTCAAAATTGTCTTATTTTGTGTTTCAAATTGTGGAGGTAACATATCATCAACATAAACAATTAAAGTAAAAACTTTTTGATGATAAGAATAGACTATTTTATATTGACCAAGTTGACTATTATCAACTTGATTATCAATCTTGATTTCATCTTCTTCGATATGTGAAAGTTTTTCAATATATTGTAGCGGTTCAACTTCCTGATATAATGCTAAATGAATTTCTTTATCTACAAAAGTTATACGTGGCTGTAAAAACAGATAAACAATTAAGACAATCAAACAAAATACAAAAGTATAAAAAAAGACTTTTTTCATATGTATCACCAAGATACTATATGAATGAAAAGTCTTTTTTAGTCCTCCTGTTGAAAATATTCTTCAATGATTTGTCTTTCACTAAAAGGTAATGGTTCTTCATCCAAAATCTGATAATCTTCATGCCCTTTTCCTAGACACAAAATAATATCATGAGCTTCAGCATGCTCAAGAGCATAATGAATGGCTTGTTGACGATCTTCTATAACAATATATTCCCCATTTTCTTTATTGATCCCCTCAATAATATCCTGACAGATTTTTTGTACTGATTCGCCACGTGGATTATCTGCTGTTAAAATAGAGAAAGCATGATATTTTGCGACAATTTCTCCAGCTCCATAACGTCTATGCACATCTCTATGTCCACCTAATCCATAGACACAATAAATACGGTGAGGATGATATTCACTCATAGTCGATAAGATACTATCAAAAGATAACGCATTGTGTGCATAATCAATAAAAACTGTATATGGACGAGGAACTGGTACCATTTCTACACGTCCTTTTACACTGACTTGTTTTAAAGCTTCTTGGATATAAGGAACATCTATATCTAAAAGATGACATATCATAATTGCGACTAATGAATTATAGACACTAAATTTTCCAGGTGTATTCGTTTGAAATGATGCTGAAATAACACCATTTGTATCAAATGTCACACCTAATATATTATCTTGACGATAAAGATTGATGTTGCAAGCCTGTAAATCACTTTCCTGATCTATAGAATAAGTTTGAATCTGACAGTGAGCACGATCTATCATATCTAAATAATGTTCATCATCCTTGTTGAATAAACCAATGCGACACATTTGAAACAATTGTTTTTTACATGACATATAATGTTCAAAAGAGCGGTGCTCATTTTCACCAATATGATCAGGTGATAAATTCGTAAAAACACCTATATCAAAATCAATACCTGTTACACGGTCTAACATAAGTCCCTGTGATGAAACTTCCATAACACAATATTCACAACCTGCTTCCACCATTTCATGCATTAATTTTTGCAGTTCAAAAGATTCAGGTGTGGTATTCTTTGTTTTTCTAAATTCACCATTTACAATAGAACCAATTGTTCCAATGATGCCGACTTTTTTATGAGCCTTTTCTAAAATAGAAGCCACCATATAAGATGTTGTTGTTTTCCCTTTAGTTCCAGTAATCCCGATGACTTTCATTTGACGACTTGGATGATGAAAGAAAGCACAAGAAAGTAACGCTAAAGCCTTTCTTGCATTATCAACTAATAAATAAGTGATTCCTTCCTGATATTCCACTGGATGCTCAATCACAATAACCTTTGCACCTTTTTGAATAACCTGATCAATAAAAGAGTGTCCATCAACCTTTGCGCCAGGAATACAAACAAATAGACTGCCTGATTGAACTGTTCTGGAATCATAATCTATTTGTGAAACTTCTTCATCTAAATGTCCTTGAATGAACTGATAATTCATTTCATCTAGTAATTCATTTAATTTCATTTTCCTCACCATTCCTCATTTGATATCTATCTTTAAATTTGAGATATTTGTAAATCCCCATTTTTTATGTAATTTAATTTTCTAAATGCTTTATACATACTATAACAAACAACCATTGGCAAAACAACATCTATCAAAAACAGTGGTATCCAATAAGTTGTTGCCATGATTGAAAATGAATCCGTTAATCCTAATAATCCTGTTAGTCCCATAGCTGAACCTTGCACACTGCAACGTAAAGAAAAAAGCACTGAAATCATTCCACTTAACATACTGGCAAGTAGTGGTGGTATCCATATAACAGGTCGTTTGACAATATTTTTAAACTGTAAAAGACTTGTCCCTAAACCAATAGCCAAAACTTCACCAAAACGATTATCATTCATTGACATCACAGCAAATCCAATCATTTGACTACATACTCCAGCCAGTACAGCTCCTAAAACAACACCATTAAAATCAACCATTATACTTGTTAAAAGTAAAGATGAAAGTGGTGATGTTGTGATGACACCAGCTAATAAAGCAACTAGCATTCCCATTAAAACAGAAGGCATTGTTGCACATTGTTTCATTACACTATTGAGCCAGAAAGAAATTTGATGCATAAATGGTCCTATAAGCCAGACAACCAAACCAGCACAGCCAATTGACATAACTGGTACCAGCCAAATATCAAAAGGTGTTTTTCCCTGTACCAAACGCCCTACTTCAATTGCTAAAATGACAGCTATATAAGCTAACAATGGATTCCCCGTCGCAAGCGATATCTGACCGCCATCTACAACAATTGTTCCGGCACCGATCGTTCCAGCCAGCAATGCCGTCAACAAATTCATCCCTCTAGCATCAATACATAAGCCCATTGCAATACCAATGGCAGGTCCCATTAAATAACCAAGCATGACTCCCCATTGATAAAGCATATTGATATGAACAGCCGTCCCAATCTGTTTCAAGATGATACCAAAGACAACACTCACAAAATAGCCATATGCCAATCCATTCAATGTTCTTACAATATAATTTTCATGTCTATTTCTTGCCATCCTGTTTTTCCTCTTTTCTTTGATGATTCATTAATGCAGGGAAAGCTTTCATAATACGACGCTCACTCATAGATTTATCATGTATCCATTGACGATAACTTGAGATATCATTTTCTTTCCATAAATCCATTAATTCATTAAAACTGTGTTTACTTTGTTCAACATCATCAATCAATTTTTGCATTGATGATTCTATATCCTTCATAAATTCATCTAAACGTTCATCCAAATGTGTTAATGATACGACTGTAAAAATAAGATCAATGATAAATATTGTCGTTAACATTGTTGCTATCACAACCAATGTAATTAAGCCATGTTGCATGATTTTTTCTAACAAATAAGGTTGAACAAATTTCACTGCAACAACACTAAAAACACCAAAAACTAAAAAACCTTCTAAACAAACTCTTCCATTAACATGAAAAGCTTTATCAGAATAATCCCACCATCTTCTATGATAAAGTTTCTCCATAGCCCATGATGTTATATATTCAATCACACAGGCCACAAATGCTCCTTCAATAAAAACAGATAAATAACTTTCATTAGCAGAAAATAAAAGAGAGACAGTGATGGCTCCAAAACCATATATTGGAACAATAGGTCCATTTAAAAAGCCACTATTTTTAATTCTATGACGCGTCATAATTGGACATATCAAAGATTCCCAAATCCATCCTGCAAAACCATATATATAAAAAGTTACAATATAAGCACTAATATATTTTTCCATAATAAACTCCTTATCTAGAAATATTATACTTCGTTTTTATGATTAAGCAAGAAAAAAACTGCTTACGCAGTTTCATTGATATTGAATATTTTGTTGTCTATTTAATGGGTAGATGGATAATTGTGAAGCAGAAACTTTATTTTTCATTTGAATACAATGAATTTGATTATTTTCATATGTCTTGTAATAATAAGCCCCTTCATTCATACTCATACAACAAGAATAAACCGTATAATCATCCTGATTTTGTGCTGTTTTCACTGAACCTTTGACCATTGCTACAGCATCTAAAATATGAAAAATCTGACTGACATTCTCTTCTTCTTTTTCACTCATCACAGCATTTTCCTTTAACCACAATGTTTTCACAAAACGTGAAGCAGGTGAAAAATCACCAGGAATACCGATTGTCCCAAATCCGTTTCCATAAGGCTTCAATGATTGGTCCGTTAAATGATCTTGAGGATAAGACGATGTTAAATGCATATAGTTATGGACATTCCATTGATGATACGGATAAGGTGGATTGTTGGTTAAAATATGAAAAGCATCTTGATAAACCTGCAATCCTGATTCTGTTGATTCCAGAATCAGACTCTCTTTTTGATCGGCAATAATCCAATGTAAAGGTGCTAAAGGCAATTTTTCGTGGAATGGAATATCCAAAAGATGAAAACGATCAATAACCTTTTTGACCTCTTGTACGCTTTGATATTGCCCTAAAATATAGGGAATGAGTTCATAAGGCGTTATATTGGTTTTGTTGGCCTGTTCAGGAAAATAACGAGCATTCCCTGGAAAATATAAGCCAGCCATGCATAATCCCTTTTCATTCATAGCTTCAGCATATAATGGATAATTTTCCACGACTGTTGCCATACCAATCATTGCATATTGATTTTTAAACAATGTTCCATTTTTTAATGGAAAAGAATAATGTCTTGGTGTCAATACAACCTGTTCACCAAATGTTGTTTCCAGATCTAAATTTCTACCAAAATACCCATTTAATTGAAATGCTGTACACATATCAAAATCACCTCATTACCATTATAGACCAATTTCTATCAAATAACAAAAAAACCTATATTGATATATAGGTTACATACATAATGGTGGAGCTTAGCGGGATCGAACCGCTGACCTCCTGCGTGCAAAGCAGGCGCTCTCCCAGCTGAGCTAAAGCCCCATTATTCAATTATACATGGTGGGCCTGAATGGACTTGAACCATCGACCTCACCCTTATCAGGGGTGCGCTCTAACCAGCTGAGCTACAGGCCCATGTATATATATAACAGTTATTAATGGTGGGCCTGAATGGACTTGAACCATCGACCTCACCCTTATCAGGGGTGCGCTCTAACCAGCTGAGCTACAGGCCCATTAACGACTGCCCTAATATATTAGCATAGGCTTCTTTTTTCGTCAATACTTTTTTTATTTTTTAAGATATATTTTTATAATGGAGCAGATAAAGCCTGAAAGTAACCCTGTATTCCATCACTAATCACTGTCGCCAGCTTTTTATGATAACTGCGACTTTTTAACTGTCCTCTTTCATTAGCATTAGATAAAAAGCCACATTCAATCAATACTCCCAGTGATTGTGTTGCACGCAAGATATAAAAACTACTTGATGAAATATTTTTCCTTGTTCCCGTTAAGGTTTTCATTTGATTATGAATACTATCAGCTAATCTTTTCCCATCCTCACTTTTTTTATAATAAAAAACTTGTGATCCCCAGGCACTAGAATTTGAAGAATTCAAATGAATACTTAAAAATAAATCTGGCTGATATTCATCAATCTTTAACGCTCTTAAATACATATCATCCTGTTTAGAATAGTTATAATTTCTTCTTGTCATATCCTGGTCATCTGTTCTTGTCATATAAACCGTTGCTCCACGTGATTCCAATTCTTCTTTCAATGCAAAACTGATTTTCAAATTTAATTCATCTTCATCGACTCCAGCAATACTCGCTCCATTGTCTAAACCCCCGTGACCAGGGTCCAAAACTATCACTCTTTGATTTAACAATTGTGATGATGAAACATGAATAACTGGTTTATATAAACATGTACATAAAGCAAAAAGAATAATAAAAGACATCATTTTTTTCATATGAATCATCACCCGTTTATTTATATGAAAAAAGAAATGTCTTTATGCTTAGAGTCTTTCTCCTTATATTAACCTTTAGCGACAGATAAACGTTTTTTCTTCAAATCTTTTCCAATTGTCAACATCATTGTTAAATAACATGCGCCTCCACCAATAAAGTTACTGATAGCTTCAGCAATAAAAACACCATCAATACCCATATATATAGGCAAAATCAAAGTCAATGGAACAACAATTATCACTTTTCTAAAAAGTGAAAAGAAAACCGCCTGTTTAGACTTTCCTAATCCTACCGCCACAGCTTGCCCCGTCATTTGAAAAGCCATCATAAAAAAGCCAAAAAAGTATAAATGAATAGCTTGCGTTCCATGTGTTATGATTTCTGGATTATGACTAAAGATCTGAATATAAAATTGAGGAAACAAAGTAATACTGAGCCATAAAAGAAAACTCGTTAAGAAGCAAGTGATTGTTGTAAAACGAATAGCTTTTAAAACTCTTTGATATTGTTTAGCTCCATAATTATAGCCAAGCACTGGCTGTGAAGCATTAGCTAAGCCTTGTCCTGGTAAAGATACAACCTCTCTAATAGAATTAATAATTGTCATAATCGCAATATAGAAATCTCCACCATATGTCTGAAGTGTGGCATTACAAACAATTGTAACAACAGAATTTGTCAATCCCATCATAAATCCAGCCATCCCTAAAGCAAATATTTTTTTCACATGTTTTATTTTTAATTTCAGTCTTTCTTTTTTTAATTTCAATATCGTTTTTTGACCTGTTAAAAATTGGAATGTCCATAAGGCAGATACAAACTGTGATATTACAGTTGCAAGCGCTGCGCCTTTGACTCCCATTGCTAAAACAAAAATAAAGATAGGATCCAAAATAATATTTGTTATAGCACCTAACAAAACTGTCATCATGCCTATTTTCGCAAAACCTTGACTATTAATAAAACTATTCATGCCTAAACCAATCAAAACAAATGGCGTTCCTAATAAATAAATACTCATATAATCATTTGCATATGTAATGGTATTCTGACTGGCTCCAAAAGCCCATAATAACGGTTCTTTAAACAACAGTCCAATGATCATAATCAAAACTGAAAAAAGAATCAGTAGAGAAAACGAATTCCCCATAATTTCTTCTGCCAAATCATGATCTCCACTTCCTCTCGCTATAGAACAAAGTGGTGAACCACCCATACCAAATAAATTCGCAAAAGCAATAATAATTGAAATTAATGGCAAACATAAACCTAAGCCGCTCATCGCAAGAGTGGCTACATCAGGTAATCTTCCAATATAAATACGATCAACAACGTTATATAAAATATTGATAAACTGTGCAACAATCATTGGTCCAGCAATATGTAAAATATGCTGGGATACATTTCCTAATGCAAAGTTATTTTGATCTTGCATTTATATAAGCTGTAATAAATCTAATGGTTTTTCTAAAACAATTGTTGCATTTTTCATTTCTTCTTTAGCGACATTACCCCATTTGGCATATCCAAAATCTATATGAGCATTTTGAGAAGCCAATTCATCTGAACGAGCATCACCAATATAAATCACTTCATCAGGTTGAAGCTGTAATCTTTTTAAACATTCTAATAAAGGTGTTGGATCTGGTTTATGTTTATCAGTATCTTCTGCTAATATTGTAGCTTTCATATATTTATCCAACCCTTTTTCAACCATATCAATTTGATATTGAGCCTTTGTTTTGGCAGATACCACAGCTTGAATAATCCCTGATTCTTCCAGTTTTATAAAAACCTCTTCAAATCCTTCATAAAGTGTTGCTCCTTCTTCATATTCATTGACATATTGAACCCATTTGGCATATGTTTTTTCTTTATCTTTTATATTTAATTCTTCCATCACTTTCATACCAGGATAAGCCGCAAATTTTAAAACGTCTTCAAAACTCCAATCTTCATTTAATTCTTCTTTAATAATTCTCATTAATGGATACATATTCATATTTAATGTATTTAAAACTGTTCCATCAATATCATAAATAACTGCTTTATACTTTTTCATATCTTTTTTTCCTCTCTTGATAAATCTTCATAAGCTTCTTTTAACCACTGATGTGGATATAAAATACGTTTATGTTGTAACTGTTCTTTTAAAAATAAATAAGCACTATATGCTAATGATATCTTCATTCCTTCTTCAATAACATCTAAATAAGGAGGAAACTCTTTGATGCAGCAGGAATGGATACTTTTTTCGGATGGACCTATTGTCCAGGCATTTTGTAACGCTATTTCCATCATTTGATTGTGAGAAATCACAGCACTGATGTCGTGTAATAAAGCTGCCTGATAACATTTTTGAGGATCAACTCCAAATCTATGAGCAAGTTTCAGACTCTCATTTGCAACTTTCAGACTATGTTCTTTCGTATAAATACATTGATATGTATCAAAAAACTGGCAAACATTCTCTTTTAAACTCAAATCTGGTGATATAAGATAGTCCATCATTGGCTATTCTCCACATAGCGATCAATATGACGTTCTACGACATCAAATGGCGCTGTTCCCGTTTCTAATAACGCTTCATGAAATAACTTATGATCAAAATTGTCCCCTAACGTTTCTTGAGCTTCTTCTTTCATTTGTGCTATTTTTTCATATCCAACATAATAAGGAACAAATGCTGCTGGATTAGCTTGAAGCTGTTTATATAATGCTGACAAAGACTCTTCATCTAAAAGCATTCCATTGTCTTCTAAAAAATCAAGAACATCACTTTGACTCCATCCTTCATAATGAATACCAATATCTATCAAAATCGTTAAACTATTATTCAATAATTCTGCTTCTTTATATAACTGCAAAACATCTTCATCAATTTTATCTGTTAAATACTTTAAACATTCATATTGTGCATATGTCGCATAGCCTTCGCTATATGCCTGACAGCTGGCAATGGCTTTTCTAAAATTGTTTGTCTGATTTTCATACATATACGCATATTGATACATGTGTCCTGTTAGCCCTTCATGTGCCACTGTCGCATATGTTGATATCGTCTTGACATCATTTGTTTTAGGATTGACTCGCAACTGTTTCACTTGTGTTCCATCTAATGTAGGAATATTAAAATAAGCTGTTACCCCTGAATCAGAAGCTAAATTTTCATTGACATCTTGAATTTGATATGACAGTTGATCAACTTCAGGAAAATCTTGCGATAAATTTTGTTTAATAAACTTCAAAATTTCATCGTAACTCTGGAAATTTGTTTGAGGGAAATTCCCATTTGTATAATCTTCATAAAGCTCAGGATTTTGAATAGCTAATACAACCAGACGTTGCATATGCTGATGAAAAGCATCTTCCATCATATTTTTGACTTCTTCTACTGTTTGATCAGTTCCACTATTTTGTTGTAATAATAAAGCATAGTATTCTTTACCATCTTTGAAATGAGCGAGTCCCTGCTCATTATTGGTACCATCTTTAAGATGAGATAAAGTAGTTATGATTTCTTGATAAGCTGGAAAGAAAGACGTTTGAAAAGCGTCTTCCATTTGTTGTTTATAATCTTCTTTCTTTTGCTTTGTGATATCTAGATTTTCAATATTTTCATAAACAGCCTGTAAAACAGGACTATGATCTTTTTGATCTAAAATTCTTTGACAATAAGTTAACACTGAATCAAAATCAATCATTAACAAACCTTTTTGAGCTTGTGTTTTTGTATAATCTAAAGCTTCTTGCGTATAGGGTAAAATATCTTTAACCATGACAATCATATTTTTTAAATCTTCTTCATTTCGTATGTCCCAATCAGTTAGTAAAGTTGGATATTGATAATGTAAACCTGTCATACTGGCAAATAAAGAACCATAATAATCAAATTTTTCATCACTCAATTTTTGATCAATTGATAATTGTGTTTTATAAATATCATAAGAATCTTTTTGATCTTCAGTTAAAGCATCATAATCAAATCCCATTAATTGTTCATAGGTATCATTTAACGCCTGTTTGAGTTTTTGCTGGTCATCTTGAGATGCACCCATGCCTAGTCCAACTTCTACCTGACTCATATCAATTCCAAAATCATCTGGATGAGTCACATAAGTATGTAAAGTCACATAATCGTTTTCCATCGTTTCTATAAATTCCTGATTTAAAAATTGATCAAACTCTTTTTGAACTGTCACATTATCTTGCTGGCATCCTACCATGCAAAAGAATAATGTTATGGACAATAAAAACTGGATTGACTTTTTTAAATATTTCATATTTTTCCTCATGTCTTATTTGTTGTTATCTACACTTTCCGTGACTTGACTGACATCTTCCCAATGTAAGTTTTGAACTTCTGTTAGTAGTGATGAAAATATTTTTTTATCTGTTTTTCTATAAATCCCATAATACATCACATGTGCCTGTGGATCACTAATAGGAATAGCCTTGCGATTTTCTGATTTTCCTTCCTGTTTCATTGTAATATCACTTCTAAAATGAGGTAATGCCGATGCCTTAATCAATTCATTGAAAACCTGCCCATCTTCCTGAAATAACAAATGTGATTGAGGAATGACTTTTTGACAGATTTCATTCCAGAATCCTATTTTTGACAACAACAGAACACTTTCACCATTTAAGTCATCAAATGATATTTCTGGAAATAAAGCTAAAGGATGTGCTGGTGGTACAGATAAAAAGAGATTTTCTTCAAATAATGGCACACATTCATAATCAGAATCATCAATAGGATGATGAAAAACAATAATAGAAAATTCATAATTTTTTAATCCTTGCAGTAAAATGTCTTCTCGAGAATCAAGAACATCATGAATTTGCATTTCAGGGTATAATTTTTTGAAAACATGACGTAATCCCCAGATTGGTGCTGGTGCACAGGACCCAATTTTCACTTCGTATTGGCTGCGATTATAGGCCTGCAAAGTATTCACAATCTTTTCTTTATCATTTAAAAGTTTCTCAAAAAGTTCCACAGCCAATTTCCCATTTGCATTCAATTCAACTTTATTTTTCTTACGGTCAAAAAGCTGAATACCTAATTCATCTTCCAGACGTTGAATCGAACGTGTTAAAGCTGGTTGCGATATAAGTAAAACTTCAGCCGCTTTAGAAATTGTTCCCACTTTCGCAATCGTTAATAACTGTTCTAACTGATAAAATTCAATCATGAATACACCTCCATTTCACTATGCATTTTAATTATAGCACAATAAAATATTGATATTGTACTTTTTTCAACTCTTTTTCTAAAATAACAAGTGAAAGGAGGAAGTCAATGCAATATCAAAAACTCAATAATGGTGTCATGATGCCTATGTTAGGTTATGGAACATTTCAGATTCCACCTTTACAGACTGAAAAATGTATTCTTCATGCCTTAGAAAGTGGTTATCGTCTTATTGACAGTGCGGCTGCTTATTTGAATGAAAAAGAAATTGGTAAAGCTTTACAAAAATCTCAAATTCCTAGAAAAGAACTCTTTATCACAACCAAGGTATGGGTTCAAGATACTGGTTATGAAAAGACAATGAAAGCTTTCCAGACATCTTTAGAAAATTTAGGTTTAGATTATATTGATTTGTATCTGATTCATCAACCTTATGGTGATTACTATGGATCTTATAGAGCCATGGAAGAATTATATATGAAAGGAAAAATCAGAGCACTGGGTGTCTGTAATTTTAGTCCGGAAAGATTTGTAGATTTATATATGAACTGTTCTATTAAACCGATGATTAATCAAATCGAATATCATCCATTCTTTCAACAAAAAGAAGCTCATCACCTGTTTGAACAATATCAATGTATAACACAGGCATGGGGTCCATTGAATGAAGGTCAAAGACATATTTTTGAAAATCCAATATTATTAAAAATAGCAAAAAAACATCATAAAACAGTTGCCCAAATTGTATTAAGATGGCAAATCCAACAAGGAATTATTGCGATTCCGAAAACAATTCATCAAGAACGCATGATTGAAAATATGGATATATGGGATTTTCAATTAGATCAGGATGATTTTATAGAAATGAATAAACTCAATCTTGGTCATAGTGAAATCATTGATTATCAATGTTATTCAACTGCTAAAAACTTAAACAAATTTAAAATTCATGAAAATTCAACAAAGGAGATACACATATGAAAACATTTGAACTCAACAACAAACAACACATTCCTGCCGTCGGTTTTGGCGTTTTTATGATTCCAAACGATGGCCCAACTTACGATGCCACATTAGCTGCTTTAAAAGCAGGATATCGTCATATTGATACAGCTGCTGGATATATGAATGAAAGCGATGTTGGAAAAGCAATCAAAGATAGTGGTATTGATCGTCAAGATATTTTTATTACTTCTAAATTATGGTTACAGGATTATGGATATGAAAATGCGAAAAAAGGGATTGAAAATTCATTAAGACTGCTTGGTGTAGATTACATTGATCTTTATTTATTACATCAGCCCTATGGTGATTATTTAGGAGCATGGAAAGCTTTAGAAGAAGCTTATGAAGAAGGAAAATTGAAATCTATTGGTATTTCTAATATCACTGTCAACTTATGGAATCAATTTAAGGATGGTATGAAAGTCATGCCTGCAGTCAATCAGGTAGAATTTAATCCATTTGTTCAACAAAGAGAACTCAGAAAAGTGATGGATGAAAATCATATTCTTTTAGAAGCATGGTATCCTTTAGGACATGGTAATAAAGAATTATTAGAAAATCCTGTTATTTGTGAATTAGCTGACAAATATCATAAAAATGCTGGTCAGATTATCTTACGTTGGATTTATCAGGAAGGTGTGATTTCTTTACCAAAATCTACAAATCCTGAAAGAATGAAAGGAAATATTGATATTTTTGATTTCGAATTGAATGCCCAAGAAATGGAAAAAATGCGTGCTTTAGATACAGGTAAACCAACACACAATCCTGAAGATCCTGCCAATGAAGTCAGATTATCACAATTAAAGATTCACGATTAAACAACATGATATCAGATTAAGGAGGTCTTCACATGAAAAAATTATGGATCAGTCTACTATGCGCTGGCTCGCTGTTGAGTTTAACAGCTTGTCAAAGTCAGCCATCAACGTCAGAGAATGCATCTCAAAACGAAACAACTTCTACACCAGAAACAAGTCAAATCCAAAATAATGGAAAAATACTCATTGCCTATTTCACAATGCCTGAAACTGATGGAACAGATATGTCTTCATCTGCCAGTCGTGTTATCAATAATGATGAACTGATGGGTGCAACTGAATATGTCGCTAGAGTCATTCAAGACAATACTGGTGGTGATCTATTTCAGATTGAAACAGAGCAGACATATCCTGGAACACATGATCCTTTAGTTGATCAGGCTGCAGATGAACAGGATGAAAATGCACGTCCAGCATTAAAAACAACTATTGACAATTTGGATGATTATGATGTGATTTTTCTTGGTTATCCAAACTGGTGGGGAGATATGCCAATGCCTTTATATACATTCTTAGAAGCATATGATTTCAGTGATAAAACGATTATTCCGTTTAATACTCATGGTGGCAGCCGATTTTCAAGTACCATCAGTACTATTGAAGAATTACAGCCAAATGCAACAGTGACTGAAGATGGTTTAACGATTTCCAGAAATGATGTTACTGATGCAGAAAGTGAAATTGTTGACTGGGTTGAAAGTTTAGGATTATAAACGATGTCTATCAAGAAAGCTTTACTCACATTGACAATATTATCAACATGTCTGGCTGGCTGTTCTTCAAATCAAACTTCTAAGCAGGAAAACACAGCTTTAGAGATTCAAAGCATTCCAGAAAATTATAAATCACCGGCAACACATTCAGGTGAACTCGTTCAACTGGATTATACAACATATGAATCCTTAAGCTATGAATCCCATGACAAAACATTACAGAAAAGTGCTTATGTCTACCTTCCCTATCAATATGATCCCCATCAATCCTATAACATTTTCTATTTAATGCATGGAGGCTGGAGTAATGAAACAACCGTTTTAGGAACATCCTCTAAGCCAACTGAATTAAAATATGCCATTGATCATGCGATTGAAGATGGATTGATGGATCCACTCATTATTGTATGTCCAACTTATAATAATGAAAATCCTGATGATAGTGATAACTATAGTCTAGCTCTGACATTAACGGATAACTATCATAATGAACTAGTCAATGATTTAATACCAGCTGTAGAAGGAAAATACAGTACGTATGCCAAAGATACAACGCCTGAAGGTTTACGTCAATCACGAGATCATAGAGGTTTTGGTGGTTTCTCAATGGGTTCAGTCGCAACTTGGCATACTTTTGAATACTGTCTTGATTATTTTCGTTATTTCATGCCTATGAGTGGCAGTTTAACTAGTGATGGAGATTATATGACTTCCATTGTGGAAAATGCTGGTTATTCATGGAATGATTTCTTCATCTTTGCCTTTTCTGGTACTGATGATTTTGCCTATCAGTCATTCACATCACAGATTGAAGCCATGAAAAATGCAGATAACAACATCTTTCGTTTCGCCAATGATGAAACAAAAGGAAATTTAAACTATCTGATTAAAGAAGGAGCTTCACATGATGCTAAAGCTTCTCATGAATACACATACAATTGTTTGTTGTGGTTTTGGAATCATTAATTCAACTTCCCATTATTTCAACAACACATTCCAAAATCAAACATTCTTTTGTATCACATTTCCATACAATATTTTTCCTCCCCAATAACATATTTATGCCTTTCTAAACCTTCATGCCATATTGAAAAACAGTTGTTTTGGGGAGAACTTTCATAAATCACTTCAAGGAGGTCTTACCAATGAAATACATCAAAAAAACAATCATTTGTCTGATGATGCTTTGCTTGATGACTGCCTGCGCCAGTCCATCTGATTCACCGTCTGCTTCTCAGGCAAGTCAGAATTCCTATATTCAAGATGGTGATAACATTTTGATTACTTATTTTGCTTCTGGTGAAAACAGTGTAGTTGATGTTGCTTCTTCAGCCAGTGTCACACAATATCAGGGAGAACCTGTAGGAATTGTTCGTGCTTTAGCCAATATGATTCAGGATAATACTAATGGAGAGCTCTTTTCCATTACAACTTCTGTGCAATATCCTCAATCCAGCGATGATGTCATTGATTATGCTCAAGAAGAACAGGATCAAGATGTCAGACCAGAATTAACAAGTCATATTGATAATTTAGAAGACTATGATGTCATCTTTGTGGGTTATCCAATCTGGTGGTATGCTCTTCCTCAAGTCATGTATAGTTTCTTTGATGAATATGACTTTAGTGGCAAAACAATTATTCCATTTTGCAGCCATGCCGGTAGTCAGTTTTCTTCAACAATAGAAACCATTCAGGAACTTGAACCTGATGCACAAGTTGTCGAAGAAGGATTGACAGTCAGTGCTCAAGATGTCGATACAAATCCAGATGAAACAGCAACTCAGGTGAAAGAATGGATTGATAGTCTTGAATAAAAAATTATTAAAGGTGGTGATAGGTATGGGTCTATTGTTAAGTGGATGTGCTTCACAGACAACAGATAATCAAACAACTGCAGTTTCTCAAATCAATGAAAAGACAACTGTCAGTAAGATTGTTCATGATGAAAGATTTGAGAGTTATGGTCAATTTATTTTCCCTATTGAGAGAGGATATGATGAATCACTGACGATCAATCATATTGACTCTTTACTTCCTTATCATAGCCATATCAATACACAAACAACGATTGACGTTCTTAACTATATGACTGATCATCACGATTCTATTTTCTATGATATTTATACAGATGAAGAAAAATCAGCTGATCCAAGCAAAGAGAATACAGGACCAATGTCATTAAGTTAAGATGACAATATTTAACCAGGAATTGTATGGAAATATATTTTTCCTGGTTTTTAATATTTACTCAAGCTCAAAAAATGTAGTCTTGAAACTACATCTGTCAAGGTATATAATAAACTATGTTAGTTATATCTATAGTTAAAGCATACGACAGTCTTTGGCTTGACATGTCGCTTGTATTTTCTGTTGGGTCGAATTGGCAGAATCTCTTTAGCTATCAGATACTCTACAGGTGGATTCTTTCCACCTTTTTTTCTTAGAAACTCTCTGATGATATGTATGGATTTTGTAAAATTAACCCGATATGTATATTTGTTTCTGTCCTTTTTAGGAATCTTTATTTCCTGTACAATCCTTTGACAGAAATTATACATGATCATACGTGCATAGATTTTCTGCTGTATGAGTTTTCTTTTCTTGGCATGCAATGCATTGAGTCCAATGGCATACTTGAGTTCTCGAAAAGAAGTTTCCTCGCCCCATCTCATATTGTAGATTTCACGGATTTCTTCCATTGAGAATTCCTCTCTGCTTAAATTGGTAATAATAGTTTCATATTTATCATCGGATATTTTGAATCTCACGACCCTACAGTTGAACTCATACCAGGGATTCTCTTTGTCCATAAAATCAAATCTCATTGATTTGGTAATAATTTTATATATTTCAGGACAGGCTTTTGTCATTTTTGTTTTAAGGTCAGCATTCTAAACACATCAACATCAAACTCACCATCAGGAAATGGTCCTAGTGACTTGGTGATGCTAGTCGTAGATTCAATGTCTTTAACACGAATGATATATTTATGTCCTGAGTGTACAACATGTTCAAAACCATTGTAGGATTCATAGCCTCTATCGGCAATGAAGATGGCTTTCTGTCCATCATATCTGTCAACAAGTTGACAGAAAGCATCATTTTTGTCTTTTTTGGTTTCACCCTGAATGATAATATCATCATATGTACGTTCTAATAGATCATAACTGGCATTCAAATGATAGGCAGAGTAAGGTTTTGCAAGAGTGCCATGTCTTAATTCAGTTGTTTCATCGTCAAAGATGGTATTGTCAATAGGCAGTTCACTGCCAGCAATGGCCAATAGCCTGTAGCCATGAAATAACTTTTTCTTGAAAGTTTTTTTGTTGAATCCATCAAACAAAGCTTTGAAAGCTTCAGGCTTGATCTTGCTTCTGGCCTGAACAAAGGCAGAGGCAGAAGGAGTATCAATAGAAAAATCATTGAATTTGAGAAGTTCATCCTTGATGGAAGAAGCGCCCATGCAAAGGATAATCTTCATGATAGTTTCAAAATCAAGCTTTCTGTTTCTGGTAAAATCAGCATCAGGATTGACACAGAAGATAGAACAGACTTGAGAAAGTGTTTTGATATTGTGAAAAAGGACGTTTTTAAGATGTTTATAGCTATTCATGATCAAGTACCTCCAAGATATACCTATAAACAATTGGCCTATTATCAATTTTTTATTGATAATAGGCCGCACACTATCGTTGCAATGTCAATACTTTTCTTTGAAAAATAATAAAAAAAGAGAGAGAGGGTATATTTGCAATATAACCCTCGAATGTCATTCAGTCCTTAACTTAATGATATTGCTTCGTATGTTTTTTTCTTTTTCTTACTCATATACTTTCTTGCCTTTCATCAATTTTAAATGCTTCTCTCATCCTCTCATAACAATTATGATTATTGTTTTACTCAAATAACATCCCAAATTCATTGATTTTATTAACACTTTCAATTAACTAAAAGATACCAAAAATGAATTATGGTTAAAACATTTCATTATTAAAGAATATTCCTCTTATTGGATAATTGTCTTAATAAGTTGCATCATAATATCTTTATCTTCTGGTCTTGACGTTGCGACTAATATCGTTAAAGTCGCTAAAGCATCATTATTAATTCTTTCTTTTCCATTTTTATATAATGCATTGTTCTTTTCTAAAAAATATAAAAATATTGTTGCCCCTATTCTTTTATTACCATCAATAAAGCTATGGTTTTTAACAATAAAATATAATAATGCACTTGCTTTGTCTTCAAGTGTTGGATATAAGTGATTACCTCCAAAACTTTGATATATGGTTGATATACTACTTTTAAATGAATCATCTCTTTCAATTGCAAATTAATCTCCTTGGTTTGCAAACATTGTATTGTGTATCAATTTTATACATTCATCATATTGAATAACATAAACATCTTTTTGTCCTTCAGGTACTTCTAAAGTATGATGATCATAATCATCTAATATTTTAAAACCTTTTTGATAAGCTTTTAAAAATTCTAACATAGCATCACTCGATGGTAATTTCCCACCTGCTTCTTTATATTGATCCAGCATTTTTGTAACATATTCAATATCTTGAAAATGTCTATCATTTATAACATATCCTTTTAATAAGTATTCTCTTAATATATTATGAGCCCATTTTCTAAAAAGAATACCATTTTTAGATTTTACTCTATATCCAATACTTATTATCATATCTAAGTTATAATATTCAATTTGTCGAGTCACTTGACGAGTGCCTTCTTTTTGAACTGTCGCAAATTTTGCGACAGTTGAATTATCTAATTCTTCTTTTAATGCATTATTAATATGTCTCCCTATTGTCTTGATATCCCTATCAAACAATTGTGATAATTGTTCTCTATTTAACCATACTGTTTCCTTATTAGAATCAATAGTAACATCTAATACAAAATCTCCATTTTTAAATTGTACAACTTCATTTCTTTCTACTATATCAATCATAATATCACCTTCTTCATCTGAAATTTTATTAATTAACTTATTATATCATTTATTTACATTTATTTCATTAACAAGCACAAAAAAAGACTCAAGATATAATCTTGAATCTTTTTCCGTATTTGTTTTGATTAACGTTTTGAGAACTCCGAAACCTTATAAACTAAGGGTTTTTAAGCCTATTTGTCGCTTACTTGTTGCATTGCCAGAACATCTCAAATCAACATTGAACATATATAAATGTTATGAACAATGTCAAATTCTAATCGAAATTACTTTTATTCATTATCGCTATATTATAGAAAATTGTTGCTTTTTTAAAATAGAATCCATTTTTATAGCTGATTTATATCTTTCAAATCACATATTCTATAAAATAACGAATATATATGAACACAATGAAGGTCTAAGATAATGATTGTGTTGACAGTAATTTCTAGACAGCATGAGAAAGCGACTGACAAAATGGAACCAATCTTATAAATTGATTTCCTCACTTTGTCTAATTAGAGATATTTTTACGAGTATAAGGTATTGTTATTAATCATATTTTGAAGTTCATTAATAAATAAATCTCTATTGATCGGTGATATATAAATAGTATTATATTCTTTTTTGTCTTTATCAATATAATCGATTTGTACTCTTTTTGTTGATGTTGCTGCCGCAGCTATTGAGTTGTTTATTTTAATAATTTTTGTTATTGAAGTATATGGTATATTTATCTTAATAAAACCAAATCTAATTATCAAAGATACCATGTCTAACTTATAATATGAATAACACATTATTGGCAAAAAAATTAAATCAATTATTAATGATGAGCCGATAAGAGTCATAGAGGTGAGGTCAATAATTTTTAAAATACGAATAAATCCTAAAATGGTTAGCAGTATACAAATCAAACTGAATATATAGTAAATAACATCCTTTTTTGTTTTAAATTTCATTTAAATAACCTCCACATATTTAATAGATTTAAAGCCTTTTTGTCGCTTACTTGTTGCATTGCCAAAACGACATATCACACCTATTTACGTTATAGCTAGTATTTTATAGTTTCATAACTACTTTTCAACTCAAAGAAATACCTGTTTTTCTTTATATTGATATAATTTCGATTTTCATACTCTACAAACTGGAATTTATTGTTTTGCTTCTCCACAATACCATAAATATATTGAATATACAAGCATAGCAATCAGTCCTATTACCAATAGAACATTCACTTTAATTATAAATACAGACAAAAGAGTATTTGTCAATCCATGAAAAACACTACAAGCAAAAACACATTTCGTTTTTTTGTAAATTGTCGCCAGCCAAAAGCTCAGTATAACAGCTAACGCTAAGAAAAAGAGAAATGGCATATTTTGTTGCGATGAGCCATTTACAAACCAAAGGGGAATATGCCAAATTCCCCACACAACACCCGTAATGATTGTGGCTATAGGGAAATTCAATTTTTCCTCTAATAAAGGCTGCATAACACCTCTCCAACCTAATTCTTCTTCGCCGCCATATATAAATGTTGCTTGAAGAAAGATTAAAGGCATCAAATACCATGGTAATGCGGAATTAAATTCCCTTGACGATAAACCTATTGTCAGTATTTCAAAAATAGAAAATAAAAACAAAAAAATCAATGATTTCTTTCTGTAGCCAAAAATAAAATCTAATATAGATTTAACCGTGTTTTTTTCTTCTAAGACAAAGAAAGTTGCTATTGTCGGTCCGAATCCTCCTATAATATGTAAAATAGTGCCTAAAGGATGCGAAAATGGGATAATATTTAAACTCGTTAACACAGCAAGTCCAGACCAGGCTATCCCTGTAATAACAAATGTAATTATAAGAAATTTTGCTAACCGTTTAGTATCCAATTCAGTATATCTCCTTTTCAAATTACAATTTTCAAACCATCTTACTCATTATTAAAGCAATAATTAAAGCAATTATTGCAAATCCAACTATGGTTCCCAGCCATTTGACTATTTTCATTTTTGTAGGAATATAAGGTTTTAATTCTTCTGTATTGGGTATATCCCACGCTTTTGTATGTTCTACCCAATACCAGTCAACAAAAAATCTATCAAATAGTCCCATTATATACATTATAAATAAACTTTGAATAAAAATATTTCCAAACTCTTTTGCATCATTTATATAGCAAACCATTAATGGCACTAGAATAAAACAAGGTAAGTATAAAACTATAATTGATATAATGGTTTGTTTCTTTATTTCTTTTTGAGTAGTATATCCTAATTTTATTGCTTTTTCTTGAACATTCTTTTCGTAAAATACAGTAAATTTTTCAGGACCATTTGCTATACCAATAACACAAAACATTAAAAGTATAAAACATAATACTATACCTTCCATTAGTAACATTAGAATTAACATTAAAATCAACTCGCTTTCAAATTTCAATTTATCTAACTAAATTATCTCATGTGGAGTTTTTTATTACAATATAATTTAACTTACATGCTTATTTTTCACAATAGGATGTTTGCTGAGATAATCAGATAGAGTAATACTTTTTGTATCATGAAATACGATATCTTTATCTTCATCTACATCTCGATACACAAGATGATTTTGTTCATCTATCACATCATGGAGAAATAGAGAAATATGGTTAGTTTTTTTGTATCTTACTTGTCGTTTACCGTTTTTAATTTATAAAATTTAACTTCAGTTAAATGTTGGTAATTGATTTTAACTCCATAAAAACGGTGTTAAAGCCCTTTAAAATAAAACATGATATTTTCATCAGTGCTATACTTATATCGAGGTGAAG
>NZ_NFLD01000024.1:0-44676 GCF_002160725.1 Massilimicrobiota sp. An142
TCAGGAGTAGAGAGATCAATCATAAGAACACCACCTAAGATGATTATACAATACAAAAAAGCGATAATCATCAAAGATGATTAATCGCCATGGACAAAATTTATTTTGTCCTTTTTTTAGGATGTTTTTTATATTTTATAATCATATGGAAATGTTAATAATAAAGGTTAATAATAAATGAAAATGATCTGGTATACATTGTGGAAAATCAATGATTGAACATGCTATAATAAAGAGGAGGCTATCTTATAAATAGAATAGAAAGAAGTCAAAAGAAATATGAAGAATTATTTTTAAACTCACAAACATTAGATTTAAAAGATCCTGAATTCATGACACAGTTACAAAGATTGATATTTGGTGAAGTTTTTTATGTTGGAGATTTGACAGATAGACAAAGAGAACTCATCACATGTAGTGTTTTAACAGTTTTACAGACTTTACCACAATTAAAGGCACATCTGAATGCTGCCTTGAATGTAGGTGTTTTACCATTAGAATTAAAAGAATCATTATATCAATGTGCTCCATTTATTGGTTATCCAAGAACATTGAATGCGGTGAATGTATTGAATGAAGTTTTAGAAGACAGACATATTTCATTACCACTAGATAATCAGACAAGTATAAAAGATGAAGAAAGATATGAAAAAGGATTAGAAATTCAAAAAGAGTTATATGGTGATGAAATTAAAGACAGATATCGTTATTTACCAGATGATGTCGGTGAAGCTTTACCAAGATTTTTAACAGAATGGTGTTTTGGTGACTGTTATACAAGAAAGGTATTAGATATTCCAACAAGAGAATTATTGATCTTTTGTATTTTAACAGCACTCAATGCCTCTGGACAGCTTTATGCACATGCTTTAGGAAATATCAAAGTTGGAAACTCTTTACATACACTTTATTATGCATTGATTCAATGCCTACCTTATTTAGGTTTCCCATGTGTGTTTAATGCTTTTAATGCGATTAAAGATTTAGCTGAATAAATATGAATCATAAAGATGGATAGAAATGTTCATCTTTTTTTGTGATTTTGATTGTTGTAAGAAATATTGGGTTATTGTTTCATGTTGATGTTGTAAGCGGAAAAAGTATGCTTTTTAGCTATGCTGTGAGATTGTTTTTAGGTATTGGACGAAAAAGAATATACACATTAAAATAGGAATAAAGAAAGGATGATGAATAATGAAGATATTGGTTATATATGGAAGTCCACATCAGAAAGGTTCTTCATATTTATTAGCAAATGAATTTATCAAAGGAGTTCAGGAAAATCACCATGAAGTCACTGTTTTTGATGTGGCTCATCGTCATATTGCACCCTGTCTAGGATGTGACCATTGTGGAATGAATGGTCCATGTATTCAAAATGATGATATGGGTCAGTTAAGAAAAGACATGCTTGATCATGACATGATTGTTTTTGTCACACCACTTTATTACTTTGGAATATCAGCACAACTAAAAGCGGCTATTGACCGTATGTATAGTTTTACAATGGAATTATCATCTATGCATAAAAAGACAGCTTTTATATGCGCTGCATGGAATAGTTCTCAGGGAACAATGGATGCTGTTAAGATGCATTATGAGGCATTGGTTGATTATATGCATTTTCAAGATATAGGAAGCATTTTAGCAACTGGATGTGGAACACCATCTATGACTTTGCGTTCACCTTTTATGGAAAAAGCATGCCAATTAGGGAAAAGTATCCAATAAGGCTCTTGAAATATCAGGAGCTTTTTCTTTATAATAAATTTAATAAAGGGGCTGGAGAGTATGAAATATTGTGATGAATGTGGACATGAATTGATTGAAAAACCATGTGGAATTGATGGGACAATGCCTTATTGTGAACATTGTCAGAAGTTTAAATTTCCAATGTTTAATAGCGCTATTTCTGCTATTATATTCAATCCACAAAAAGATAAGGTATTGTTAATACAACAATATGGACAGGTAGACTATATTTTGGTAGCAGGATATATAAATAAAGGTGAAAATGCAAAACAGACATTAATCAGAGAGATTCAAGAAGAAGTCAATTTGAAAGTTGTAGATTATATGTATAATGATAATGAGTATTATGCAAAAACAAATACATTAATGCATAATTATATTGCGGTGGTTGATTCAGAAGATTTTCATTTAACAAATGAAGTGGATCATGCCAAATGCATTCCTGTTGATGAAGTCTTCAATGTTATGAAACAAGGATCATTAGCCCAATCCTTTGTGAAAAGATATTTAGAAAAGAGGGGTTGATTATGAAGAAAATATTTTTCTTTGATATTGATGGAACATTAGCGATACATGGTGTAATTCCTGAAGGGAATCTCAAAGCTTTAAAATTACTTCAGGATCAGGGACATTTCACATTCATATGTACAGGGAGAGCACCATTTTATGCCCAAAATCTTTTTGGAAATCTTGTCAGTGGTCTTATTACATGTAATGGAAGATATATTATATATCAAGGAAAGAAATTGTATGGAAAAGCTTTTTTACCAGAAGAACTGTCATATTATTATGAAAAAATAAAAGCATTCAATGCAGGAGCTATGTTTGTTTCTGATGAGGTTGCCGTTCCTTATTTATTAGATGATGCACAGATTGAAGGTATTAAAGATGAATATGGTTTACAACGTATTCAGACAAATGCTTCTTTATTGCCATTTTATACATTTGATTTGTTTTATCATGATCTTCAACAACGTGATACACTGATACAGGCTTTTGATAAAGAATTGGTTATTAATGATCATGGTGGTCATGGCTCATGTGACTGTTCAACCATTGGTTTTGATAAGGGTGATGGTATTGCTTATTTATTGAAATATTTTCATATTGATAAAGAGAATGCCTATGCTTTTGGGGATGGTTATAATGATCAGGCGATGTTTAGAGAAGTAGGACATGGTATAGCGATGGGAAATGCTGTAGATGTTTTAAAACAAAAAGCGACATATATTACAGATTCTATTGATCAGGATGGTATATTAAAGGCACTACAACATGAAGGAATAGCTTAAAGTTATTCCTTTTTTGTACATGAAGTTTGATTTATGTTATAATAGCGATACTTCAAAGGAAAGGATCTTTATATGGGAAATGTAAAAATAAGAAAAATGGTCCAAGGCGCTATGATTGCCGCTATCTTTGGTGCTTTGTCTATTTTCAATACGTATACAGGCAGTATGTTTGATATATTTATTTGTTATGGCATGGTGATTCCACTTGTCTGGTATAGTTATACATATCGTTTACAGGATGGTCTGTTAGTCAGTTTGATTGCGATGATTGTGATTATGATCACAGGATTACCTTTTTTTGCAATTTCATCATTTTCTTCATGTCTGATTGGTGTTTTTTTAGGTGAAGCTTTAAAACGTCAGGCTTCTCGAGGTGTTTTGTTTTTGGGGACATTATCTCTTACATTTTTCAATAATATCTTGCTTTATGAAGTTTTTGCAGGATTATTAAATATGGATCTGATTGGTGAAATGAAAGAGATGTATATGATGATGGAAAATGTTTTTCCTTCCATCACACAGACTTTTTCTTTAACATCATTTCTTTCATTAGCACCCCTTCTTTTATTGATTATGTCATTTCTTGAAATGTATGTGATTATTTTGTTATGTCAAATGGTTTTATCACGTTTTCATATTCCTTTTCCCAATTCGTTCCACATTGCTTATATGCATTTAAGTCGTCCAATAGGAGGTATTCTGACAATAATGCTGGTTGTCAGCTATGTATTAGAACATATTTATGCGATGAATAATATTTATATCACTTATATATATTTGATCTCTTTATTAACTTTGGCTGTTGAAGGCCTTGCCTTTTTGTCATGGCTGTCTATTTTGGAAAATAAACCACGCCTTATCATCCTGGCTTTTTTGGGTATGCTTATTCCATTTATCAATCAAATGTATGTTGTCATAGGAATCGTAGATATATTTAGTGATTTAAGAGAAAAACTATTGTATAATAAACATAATGAACAATAAGGAGGGATACAATGATCAGAAAGATATTACAAATCAGGAATCTATTAATGGCTTTATTGGTTGGAGAATGTGGTATATTATTTGGCTTATATCTTTTATTGAATACTCCGATATTGTTGGCTTTTAGTGTATATGCGCTTATTAAAAATGTTATTATTTTCTTGATTGTTGTTTATATTTCTTATGTTTTAGAAAATAATCAATTAAGTGTTGAAGAAGTTTTAAATAAAGATGCTAAAAATGCATTCATATTTGGTGGTATTGCTTTAATTCAGTATGATGAAAATAGAGATATTGTATGGACAAGTGATTTATTGAAGGCCATGAATATTAATATTGTAGGGGTTAAGCTTTTGGAATGGCAACCCCATTTGGCAAGTCTTTTTGATGATGAAGATGTCAAAGTGATTGATATTAAAGGTAAAAAGTTTGAAGCTTATATTAATCAGGGAACTAAGCTGATTTATTTAAAAGATGTCACACAGCTCATGTCTTTACAACAAGATTACTTAGATCAGCAGGTTTGTATGGCTTATATTACAATTGATAATTATGAAGAAACATTGGAAAATGCTGATGAACCTAAGATGGCTTTGATACAATCACGTTCTAGACAAGTTATCGTAGATTGGGCATATTCCAATGGGATTATTATTAGACGTTTTAAATCAGGTGGTTACTTAGCATTTTTTAATGAACGTATTTATCGTAAACAAGTTGAAAATAAATTTGCGATATTAGATACATTTAAAGAAATGTCAAAAGAGTTAGATGAAGTGATGACTTTAAGTATTGGTATTGGTAAAGATTCTCGTGTTTTAAGAGAACTTGATGAGATGGCTTCTGCCGCATTGAATTTAACGTATTCACGTGGTGGTGACCAGGTGGCTGTTAAATCTGGAGAAGATAAGAAAGTCAGATTCTTTGGTGGTAATAGTGATACTTTTGAAAAGAGCAGTAAAGTCCGTGCACGTGTCATTGCACAATCTCTAGCAGGGCTTATCAAAAATGCCAGTCAAGTAATCGTGATGGGGCATAAGAATTCAGATTTGGATTCATTTGGAGCATCACTCGGTGTGGCTAAGATAGCTATGGCCTATGGAAAGAAAACAACAGTCATTGTTGATTTTGAATCCATTGAAAAGAAAACTAAAGAAGTCGCTGTTTTGGTTAAAGCTGATCCACGCTATAAAGGAATGATTCAATCAGCCAATGAAGCAATTGAGCGTGTTGATAAAAATACCTTGTTAATTGTTGTGGATAATCATAAATCCAGTCTAGCACTTTCTAAAGCTTTGTTAGAACGTGTCAAAAATAAGGTTATTATTGATCATCATCGTCGTGGTGAAGAATTTATTGAAGCACCAGTTTTAACATATCTAGAGCCAGCGTCTTCAAGTACTGTAGAATTAGTTATAGAGCTTTGTGATTATCAAAATGTAGATTTGAAAATCAATGAACTGGATGCTACAATAATGTATGCTGGAATGCTGGTTGATACAAATAACTTTAAACAGCGAGTGGGTGTGCGTACTTTCCAGTCAGCAGCGCATTTGAAAGAATTACAGGCCAATGTGCCAATGGCTTATGAATTTATTAAAGATTCTTATGAAGAAACGTTGCAGCGTCTTTCTATTGCCCAGACAGCCTATCAGTATCGTCCTGATATTTTGATTGCCTGTGGACAAGAAAGCGAAGAATATAATTCTAGTTTATTAGCTAAATCAAGTAATGCATTGCTTGAAATTAGTGGTATTAAGGCAAGTTTTTCCATTGGTAGAATTTCTAAAACAAAGGTCGCTATCAGTGCGAGAAGTACCAAGGATATGAATGTACAGGTCATTATGGAAGCCTTGGATGGTGGTGGTCATTTTAGTATGGCTGCAGCACAGTTTGAAAATAAAACGATTGAAGAAGTACGTCTTTTATTAGAAGAAAAAATACAAGAATATTTAGATGATAGAGGTGAAGTATAATGAAAGTGATTTTATTACAAGATGTTAAGAAGGTAGGAAAGAAAAACGATATTGTCAATGTTGCTGATGGATATGGACAAAACTTTTTGATTAAAAACAATTTAGCCGTTTTAGCAACTGAACATGGGAAAAAAATGGTTGCTCAAACAAAAGAAAAAGAAAGATTGGAAGAATTAGAAAATAAAAAGAAAGCTGAAGAATTAAAAGAAAAAATTGAAAGTCTAACATTAGAATTTAAGTTATCATCTGGTAAAGATGGTAAAACTTTTGGAAGTATTTCAACGAAAAATGTTGTTGAAGAATTAATGAAAACACATGGAATCAAAGTGGATAAAAGAAAGTTCATTAATGCTAGACCCATACAAGCTTTAGGATATACAAATTTAAAAATTGAATTGCATAAAGGAGTTATTGCGACAATAAAAGTTCATTTATCTGAAAAATAAGGAGGGAAAAAGATGGCTAGAGAATATCCCCATGATTTGGTAGCCGAAAGATCATTGCTAGGATCTATGTTGATATCAAGTGATGTCTGTCAGACTGTTTTATCATTAGCTTCAAAAGATGATTTTTATTTGGATAGCCATCGTATTCTTTTCGAGGCTATGCAAAATATTTATGCTGATAATAGCCCTGTTGATGTCACAACATTAACATCTTATTTAATAGATAAAAAATTGTTAGATAAAACAGGTGGTGTTGAATATCTTTTAGAATTAAGTGAATCAGTGCCAACAACATCTCATAGTGAACATTATTTAAAAAGATTAAATGAAAAAGCTTTGTTGAGAAGATTGATTAAAGAATCAACAGAAATTATTGAAAAAGCTTATGGTGATGTCGAAAATATCAATGATTTTATTGGTGAAGTTGAAAAAGATTTCTTGAATGTCACAAGAGATCGTAATGCCGGTGAATTCCAAAATGTTAAATCAGTGATTCAAAAAGTAACAGATCGTTTGGTGATGTTACAAAAAGCAGATGGGAAAATATCTGGTGTTAAAACTGGATATTATGATTTAGATAAATTGACATCTGGTTTTCAAAAAGGTGATTTGATTATTTTGGCTGCACGTCCATCTGTTGGGAAAACAGCTTTTGCATTGAATGTGGCTTATAATGTTTCTTATAAGTCAGATGAAGCAGTCGCTATCTTTTCGCTGGAAATGCCAGCTGAGCAGTTGATTCAACGTATTATCTGTTCAGCAGGAAGTTTAAAAGCTGAATCTTTGCGTTCAGGTTCTATTTTAAAAGAAAGCAGTGAAAGGTATTATGCAGCTGCTGATAAAGTCTCTAAATGTAATTTATATATTGATGATACTCCGGGTATTCGTGTTGGAGAAATTGCTGCGAAATGTCGTCGTTTAAAACGTGAACAAGGTTTAAAGATGATTGTTATTGACTACTTGCAGCTGATTTCAGGACCGGCGAATAGTCGTGAATCTAGACAACAGGAAGTATCAGATATTTCACGACAATTAAAAATGATTGCCAGAGAATTAGAAGTTCCAGTTTTAGCTTTAAGTCAGTTATCTCGTTCCGTTGAAAAACGTGATAATAAGCGACCTGTTTTATCAGATTTAAGAGAATCAGGAGCTATTGAACAGGATGCCGATATCGTTTCATTTATTCATCGTGAAGATTATCAGGATCCTAAAAAAGAAGCTGAAACACAAGGAGCTACCGATATTATTATTGCAAAACACCGTAATGGGGCTTTGGCTGATATACGTCTTGTTTTCTTAAAACAATTTAGTAAGTTTGCCAATCCAGCAAGATCAGATCAGCAAATTAATCCATTAGAAGGTGTTAAAGATTTAAGAACATAAATATTTGACAAAATGAAGGAGTTTTGACTCCTTTTATTTAAAAATGATTTTATAAAGGAGGAACGCTTATGATTTTCACAACCAAAAGGTTAATTCTTAGACCGTGGGAAGAAAGTGATGCGCAAAGTCTTTTTCGATATGCCAGTGATCCAGATGTTGGACCGATTGCAGGATGGCCACCCCATCAAAGTGAGGAACAAAGTTTAGATGTGATACGTCATGTCTTTAATGGTGAGGAATGTTATGCGATTTGCAAAAGGGATAGTCATGAAGCTATTGGGGCTATAGAACTAAAACTCAATGGGCATACAGATATGACTGAACGTGATGATGAATGTGAGCTTGGATACTGGCTGGCCAAACTCTATTGGGGAAGAGGCTATATGCCTGAAGCTGGTAGAGAATTGATTCGACATGCCTTTGAAGATTTAGATATGAAGACTATCTGGTGTGGATATTATGATGGGAATACGAAATCTCTAAGAGTACAAGAAAAGCTAGGATTTATTTATCATCATAGTTGTGATGAGGTGCCTGTACCTTTGTTGAATGAAGTAAGGATTGGTCATACAAATTATATGACAAAAGAATCTTGGGAAAAATAGTGGACAATGGATACGTTGTCTTGTAGGGACATTATTTGTAATTGTGCTTTGTTTAGGTTTCTTTTTTCAAAGTATATTATAGATAAATAATCAGGAGGAATATCATGATTTTAGAAACAGAACGTTTGTTTTTAAGAGAATGAGAACAAAGTGATTTTGATGATTTAGCTCAAATATTACAGAATCTACATGTGATGTATGCTTATGAACATGATTTTTCAAAAGAAGATGTTCAGACATGGCTAGATCGTCAAAGAAAAAGATATAAGGAATATGGTTTTGGATTATGGGCCATGATTTTAAAAGAGACAAATGAAATGATTGGTCAGGCAGGGCTGACAATGCAGTCTTATCAGAATACCCAGATATTGGAAGTGGGTTATCTGTTAAAAGAGGAGTTCTGGCATTATGGATATGCTAGAGAAGTGGCATTAGGCTGTCAAAAATATGCTTTTGAAAATTTACAGGCAGATCAGTTATATGCCATCATTAAAGCTGATAATATTTCATCTATCAAGGTGGCAGAGAGTCTTGGTATGAAAAAGGTAGATGAGTTTATGACAGGATATTATAACGGAGAGACACTTCATTATTCATATACAATTGAACGTACAAAATAAAATCAATAAAAAAATGATAGACATCAAAAGATGAATATCATTTTTTTATGTGCGTTTATCAAATTGTTGATGGCATGTTGGGCAGGTAATTGTAATATCACCTTTTCCTTTTGGAACTCTTAAATATTGGTGACAGTGAGGACATTTTAAATATTTATGTGTTTTACGATATTTCCATTTATTTTTTTGACGATTAAAGAATTTTCTTATTCCAGATGTTTTAGCTAAAAACCATTCATTTTCCATATTACGTTTATAAATTTGTTTAGAAAACATTCTATATAAAGAATAAATAATAACCGCATAACACAAGAATGAAACAAATGGAACAAATAAAGAAATCACAAATAAAATAATATAACTTATAAATAAGAAATTTCCAAACTGATCAACACCATATCTGCCATACATAAAGTTTCTTAACCAATTCATTTTTATCACCGACCTCTATTATAAAGACGAATTATGAATGAAATATGACTTTTTGAATTCTTTATCTTTTAAATTCATTTTATTTGAAGAAATAATTTGAATACCTCCTATTGATAATGAGACTTTTATTGATGAAAGATAGAAATAGCTCATAATCGAATCTTGATTGATTATGTCAAAATATATTCAAAACTTATAGTGTTTGTAGTATAATGGATATTCGTGGAGGTTGAATTTATGTATAATCAATATCGAGAAGGATGGCTTGAAGTGATATGTGGATGTATGTTTGCTGGAAAGACAGAAGAACTCATTCGTCGTATTAATGTTTTATCTTATGCTAAAAAGAAAATAATTGTATTTAAACCTGAAATTGATAATCGTTATTCTGATAAAGAAATCGTTTCACATGCAGGAACGAAAGTCCCTTGTATTGTTGTAAAGGATTCTAAAGAAATTTTAAGATATATTAAACCTGATACAGAAGTAATTGCTGTAGATGAAGTTCAATTTTTTGATAGAGATATTGTTGATGTTTGTGAATACTTGGCTGATAAAGGATTACGTGTGATGGTTGCTGGTCTTGATAAAGACTTTAGAGGTGAACCATTTGGTGTCTTACCAGAATTATTAACACGTGCTGAATTTGTCACAAAGTTGACTGCTGTATGTGCAAAATGTGGTGCACCAGCAACACGTACACAAAGACTTGTGGATGGGTCTCCAGCTTCATTTGAAGATCCTATTGTTTTAGTAGGTGCTGTTGATCATTATGAACCACGTTGTCGACATTGTCATGAGATTTTAAATAAACCACATAAATTTTAAAAGTTCACACTCAAGACATATTTCTCATATATATTAATAGTGTCGAAAGACAAATACGATAGTATTGATTCCCCTCAAATCTATCATATATCCCTAAGAAAGAGATGCAACCCCAAAGCATCTCTTTCATTTTTTGGTATATTTTAATTATTTTGACATAATCATATATATGGAGGATTTTATATGAACTTATGTCATCAGGAAGATATACAAAAATTAACGACTCAAGAACTTTTTCAACAACATAATTATATTTGTTATTTAAGGGGAGATGGATGGCAAAAAGAACAGCATTATGTTTTTGACTATCCTTATTTATACCTCTATGCTTTTCATATGCATGTCATAAAGGAGATAGAACAAAGAGGTTATAGTGTAGATCCTTTATGGAAAGATTCGTGCTTTAGAGGAATTCATCGTGGATATGAAATTTCAATGCTCACGTATGATGATTTGGATATACCAATACATTTATATAAAGAAAATTAAAGAAAAATGAAATGTTCATATCTAATTCATATTGACAAAGTATATTATAGGTGTAAAGATAATAGAATCCATAAAAACTCCCTTTAAAATATGTATTCTAGAAAGAATCAGGTTTCTGATTCTTTTTTCTTTTTCTAAATCATGTATAATAAAGACGGGTGAAGAAAAATGAAAAGAATACTATTTGATTTAGATGGGACATTGACAGATCCATTTTTAGGTATTACACGTTCTGTAGCGTATAGTTTAAAATCTTTTGGCATTGAAGTTGATGATTTAGAAACATTAAAACCATTTATTGGTCCACCTCTAGATGTGTCTTTTAGAGAGTATTATCATATGGATGAAGCACAAAGCTGGAAAGCTGTTGAAAAATATCGTGAGTATTTTTCAAAAAAAGGATTATTTGAAAATAAAGTTTATGAGGGTATGGAAGACTTTTTACAATCATTACTGAATATGGATATGAAATTATATGTATGTACCAGTAAGCCTGAAGTGTTTGCAAAAGAGATTCTTGATCATTTCTCTTTAACACCATATTTTACAGGTATTTATGGCGCAACCTTAGATGGAAGTCTTAAAAATAAAGGTGATGTGATTGCTCATTGTATAAAGCAGGAACAGCTCAATATTCAAGACTGTATGATGGTTGGTGATCGTCAACATGATATTGTCGGAGCGCATCAAAATCAAATACCTTGTATTGGTGTCTTATATGGTTATGGAAGTTTAGAAGAATTTCAGGAGTATCATTGCGATTATATAGCTAAAGACTTGATAGAATTAAAAAAGATAATAGAGGAATGGAAAGATGTTAAGTAAATATCAACAGATTTATGAAGATTTGAAACAGAAGATTGAAAAAAATGAAATTCAGTCCAATACATTTTTGCCAAGTGAAAATGAACTCATGAATATTTATCAATCATCTCGTGATACCATTCGTAAATCCTTATCCTTACTCCAATTGACTTTCAGGAATTAAAACAATTATTAAACGATTGGCAATTAGGTATGCAAAATGGGAATGGCTGGAATGCTGTATTCTGGTGCTGCCATGATCAGCCACGTGTTTTATCACGTTTTGGAGATGACAAGAATTATCCAAAAGAATCAGCTAAAATGCTAGCCACAACAATCCATATGCTAAGAGGAACACCTTATATTTATCAGGGTGAAGAAATAGGAATGACTAATGCCTATTTTACAGATATTCATCAATATCGTGATGTCGAAAGTTTAAATGCCTATCAGATTCTTAAAGATAAAGGTGTACCAGAAAAAGAGATTTACCAGATTCTATTGAGTAAATCAAGAGATAATGCACGTACACCTATGCAATGGAATGATCAGGCATATGCAGGATTTAGTGATGTGGAATCATGGATAGAACCGATTTATAATTATAAAGATATTAATGTAGAAAAAAATCTAGAAGATCAAGATTCAGTTTTCTATTATTATCAAAAGTTGATTCAATTAAGAAAACAATACCAAGTCATTAGTTTAGGAACATATGAACCACTACTATCAGATCATCCAACACTATATGCCTATAAACGCCAATATCAAGATCAGGCAATCATTGTTTATAATCATTTCTATGGTGATCAGACAACATCTATAAGCATAGATGCAACTCAATATGATATTCTCAATCGCCAGACATTAGAAAATGAAATGATGTTAAAACCATATGAGTCACTTGTACTGATTAAAAAATAGATCATTATATAAATAAAAACATAACATCATTGATTGTTTATATGGGATACATAATTGATATTATGTATCTTTTTTTATGGAAATAACAAAAATAATGATATATTTTCTATTTTTCTGTATTAAAATACATATTCATGTTTCACAAAACAAATAAATAATGTTAAAATATTATCCATATAGATTTGAGGTGAAATCATGAAAAAAACAATGCGAGAAGCTTTTATTGCTTCCATACCAGTCATGATGGGATATATTGTATTGGGGATGGCATTTGGTATGTTACTAGAAAGTGAAGGATATTCTTTTTTATATGCATTAGCTATGAGTGTATTTATTTATGCTGGAAGTATGCAGTTTGTCGCAATCAATCTTTTAACATCAGGGGCAACTGTTATTAATATAATGATTATGACATTATTGATTAATGCCAGACATCTGGTTTATGGTCTATCCATGATTAAAAAGTTTGAAGATATGGGAAAACTCAAACCCTATATGATTTTTTCTTTGACTGATGAAACCTACTCTTTATTGGTCAGTGCTAAAACTCCAGAGGGATGCAGTCAAAAATATTATCTTTTTTTTATTTCTTTATTTGATCAATGTTATTGGATATTAGGAAGTTTAGCAGGAAGTATTATAGGCTCATTATTAACAATCAATACAACAGGGCTTGATTTTGCGATGACTGCTTTATTTGTTGTGATTGTGGTTGAACAGTATCTTTCCAGTGATAAACATATTTATACTTATTTAGGATTTTTCATTAGTATTGCCTGCTTGATTATTTTTGGTAGTGAAGCCTTTATTATTCCTTCTATGATAGGAATTGTATTGGGATTGCTTATGATGTATAAAAAAGGAGGAGTACAAGATGCATGATCTTTTATTAATTGCTGTTATAGCATTCGTTACACTTTTAACACGTTATCTTCCTTTTCTTGTATTCAAAAACAAATCATATCCAGTTATTGAATATTTGGGTGATGTTTTACCTTATGCGATTATGGCTATGCTTGTCGTTTATTGTTTAAGAAGTGTTGATTTACTGAGTGGAAATCATAGTATTTGTGAAATCATAGGTGTTGGCAGTGTTATTTTATTACATTTATTGAAAAGAAATACACTTTTGTCTATTATTGGTGGAACTGTGATTTATATGCTATGTGTTCAAATTATTTTCATATAACATATGTTATAATGAAAATGAGGTGAAGATTGTATGCGTCAAAATATGAGATTTGATACAAATATTTATCAGTTAAGAGAGTCTGTTTTAAAAAGAATGATACAGATTATTCAACAACAAAGATATATAGAAAAAAACAGTATTGTTTTTTATGGAGATTCCATCATTGAATATTATGATGTTGAACATATTTTTAGACATTTAGGACCAGTCTATAATTGTGGAATTGGTGGTATAACATCTGATATGTTGCTTCATTTTGTAGATGAAGGGGTTATCAAATATCATCCAAGCCAAGTCTTTATTTTAGTAGGAACAAATGATTTAGGAAATACGGTGATGGCGAGTCCAAGAGATATTGCTTTAAATATTAAAGAAATGGTAGAAATCATTCATTATAATTTACCAGAATGTCAAATTCATTTGTTGAGTCCAATACCTTGTATTGAAAAGGTTCATGGTTATCAGGCTATGCATCAAGGTTTAAGAAGTCATGATATTTTACAGATGATCATGCAGGAATATAAACGTATGATACCTTATGACTATGTTCACTTTATAGATATTTATCAGTCTTTATATCAAGACAATATTTTAAGAGAAGATGTTTTTATTGATGGTTTACATATTAACGAAGATGGTTATGCTTTATTGACAGAAGCTATTTTAAATCAATTATAAGGGGGGATAAAGACATGCAAGAATATTATGAAATTAAGACAAAACAAGGGGTTATGCGTGGATTCTTTCATAAACCTGATGGAAATCAATATCCAGTATGTATTATTTTTCATGGTTTTACAGGTCAAAATACAGGAACAAAATTTTCTTATGTACAATTATCAAGAATGCTGGAAAAACAAAATATTGGAACCATTCGTATGGATTTTTTAGGCAGTGGACAATCTGATTTAGATTTTAAAGATATGACTTTTCAAAATGAATTAGATTCAGCTATCAAAATCTTAGAGGAAGTCAAGCAGATGGATTGTGTGACAGATATTTATTTGCTTGGTCATTCTATGGGTGGAGCTATCGCAAGTGAGGTTGCTAAAATGTATCCTCAAGATATTTCTAAAATGTGTTTATGGGCACCTGCATTCAATCTTCCTGAAGCGATTGAATATTTAAAAGGGCATGTTGAAGAAGCTCCTTATTATGATCATAGTGGTTTTGAAATCTCTCATGAATTTGTTGAAGATATAACATCGAGAGATTTATATCAGGATTTAGATACTTATCAAAATGATCTTATGATAATTCATGGAACTGAAGATACAACAGTTCCTTATGCGATATCTCAGAAATATTTAAAAGGTTTTGTCAATCCAGTTTTTCATCCAATAGAAGGTGCGACACACAATTATGATAATTTAGAACATATTCGTCAGGTGATTCAACTGACATATGATTTTTTCATACAGGGCTAAACTCCCTGTATTTTTCATGATAAATTCAATAAAGAGTCAAGCTTTTTGTATTGTCTTTTCAATGAATTGTGTTATAATCAAAAAGGCAAAAAGGAGGAGTGAAAAACATGAATAACATTAGAAATATAGCAATTATTGCTCACGTTGACCATGGAAAAACAACTCTTGTTGATCAGTTATTAAAATTATCTGGAACATTAAAGGATAATGAACAGATTGCTGAAAGAGCAATGGATTCAAATGCCATTGAAAGAGAACGTGGAATTACTATTTTAGCAAAAAATACTGCTATTAATTATAAAGATTATCGTATTAATATTATGGATACACCTGGTCATGCCGACTTTGGTGGTGAAGTAGAACGTATCATGAATATGGTTGATGGTGTTTTATTGGTTGTTGATGCTTATGAAGGAACAATGCCACAAACACGTTTTGTATTAAAGAAGGCTCTAGAAGCTAAAGTGAAACCAATTGTCGTGATTAATAAAGTCGATCGTCCAGTTGTTCGTATTCATGAAGTTATGGATGAAGTTTTAGAATTATTTATGGAATTAGGTGCTGATGATAATCAGTTAGATTTCCCAACTGTCTTTGTTTCAGCTTTAATGGGAACATCAAGTTTAGATCCTGATATTGCAACTCAGGTTCCTAATATGGATTGTTTATTTGATATGATTATCAATGAAATTCCAGCTCCATTAGTAGATGAAGAAGGTGGATTACAGTTCCAGCCTGCTTTACTTGACTATAATGAATATGTAGGGCGTATTGGTATTGGACGTATTCAAAAAGGAAAAGTTAAAGTTAATGAAACTGTTGTTTGTTTACGAGCAGATGGAACAAAAACACAATTTAGAGTTCAAAAATTATTTGGTTTTTTAGGATTACATAGAATTGAAATTGAAGAAGCTAGTGCTGGGGACATTGTTGCTATTGCGGGACTTGCGGATATTGGTGTTGGTGAAACTGTCTGTACAATGGGACATGAAGAACCATTACCATTATTACGTATTGATGAACCAACAATTCAAATGGTTTTTGGTACAAATACTTCACCATTTGCAGGTAAAGAAGGTAAGTTTGTCACAGCAAGTAAAGTAGAAGAAAGATTATTTAAAGAAACAAATAGAGATGTCTCTTTAAAGATTGAAAGAGTGCCAAATGCTGAAGAATGGATTGTTTCAGGACGTGGAGAATTACATTTATCTATTTTAATTGAAAATATGCGTCGTGAAGGATTTGAATTACAGGTTTCTAAACCAAAAGTTATTATTAAAGAAATTGATGGTGTTAAATGTGAACCTTATGAAGAAGTCTTTATTGAAGCACCAGATGAATGTATTGGAAGCATTATTGAATCTTTAGGATTTAGACGTGGAACATTAGAAAATATGGAATCTGATAACGGTATGACAAAAGTGCATTATATCATTCCATCACGTGGTTTAATTGGATTCATGACAAACTTTTTAACAATGACAAAAGGATATGGAATTATCAATCATTCATTCTTAGATTATCGTCCAATGGAAGGAGATACTGTTGGAGAAAGACAGTTAGGAGTTCTTGTTTCTATTGATACAGGACAAACAACAGCTTATGCCCTTGGCGGTGTTGAAGATCGTGGAGTTATGTTTGTTGGTCCAGGTGTAGAAGTTTATGAAGGTATGATTGTGGGTGAACATAGCCGTGATAATGATTTGGTTGTCAATGTCACAAAAGGAAAACAATTAACAAATACACGTTCTTCTACAAAAGATTCAACTGTTGTTTTAAAGAAACCAAGAGTTTTCAACCTAGAAGCTTGTTTAGATTATATTAATGATGATGAACTTGTAGAAGTGACACCAAAGAATATTCGTTTAAGAAAACGTTTATTAACTGAAAATGAAAGAAGAAAAGCTTATACGAAAAAAATGAATGGATAATGAAAGGGTTCTTACTTGAATGGACAAGTAAGAATCTTTTTTCATGTAAAATAAAAGAGAAAAATTGTGATATAGTAGTTGAAAACATGGCTGATAAGGTAAATTGTTAAAGGGATTGATCAAGATTTATCAATCAAAGAAATGATAAATCCGATTATTTTAAAGATTAGATAAATTGATAAAATATTTTTTTTGTATTAAAAATTTGATAATATTTTTGAGAATATGATATAAAAAATATGAGAAAATCATAAAAAATTCAATAAAAATTTGAGTATTTCTTAAAAAAGTGGTATATTGTTGGAGGTAAATGAAGTAATTTATTGAAATGTAAAACGCTTTCATTTATAATATGAATTAAGGAGGGGACGCAGTGAAAATTAAATTACAAGTACAATTTCATAATAAAAATGTTGAAACAACATCTATTGAGAAGTTAGTAAAAGAGGATGTTAAATCAAAAGGTGTTAAAATGACAACTATTGATACATTAGAGGTTTATTATAAACCAGAAGATTCTTCTGTATATTATGTTGCGACAACAAAAACTGGTGAAGTCGTTGGTAATGACCAACCATTATACATCGGTTAATCTTAATATTACAAACATATACCCAAAGAAAGAGGCTCATTTGAGCCTCTTTCTTTATGTCTTATTTAACAATATGAATACGGTTTTCATTTTTATCTTTTGTAGGTGTTTCTTGATTGACATAACCAATAGAAGCACAACCAACAACTTGATGATTATGAGGAATACCCATTTTATTTAAAATGTTTCTTACTTCATCAACATCTTGTGTATCACTGAGTTGATTGATCCAGCATGAACCAATGTTTAGACTCGTTGCTGCTAGAAAGATATTTTCCAACATACAGCTGCCATCTTCGACACGTCTTGAATCATATTCAGGACCACTGACAATCAGTAATACTGGAGCGTGATAAGAGAAATGATAAGTATCTGGTTTCTTTTCACCACGTTCTTCACTTACTTTTTTAATAGCATTCGTTAATTCATCAATATAAGCCAAATTGGTAATGGCATAGATTTCACATAATTGTCTATTCATAGCACTAGGTGCTTGAATTCCAGCTTTTAAAATAGCTTGAAGTTCTTCATCTTTAATCATTTCACTTCGATAGCTACGACAGCTTTTTCTTTTTGCGATTGTTTGTAATGTTTCATTCATTTCATATCACCCCTTATTTTCTATTATAGTCTGATTGTTTGAAAAAACAATGCTAAAAAGTATATTTTATGGTATACTAGGGGCAACTAAAGGAGGATTGAACGATGAAAAAAATATTCGTTGGGCTTATAACACTTTTATTATTGGTGGGGTGTAGTCAAAATCAAAAGCTAAACTACTTTATGTTAACAAATGATAAAGAATTAAGTGCTTTATATAATTCTGAAGGTGAACAAATAACAGAATATCAATACCAATCATTTGAACGTGTTGGGAACTTAGGATATATTGTCACAAATAGTCAAAAACAAGTGGGATTGATTTCATTGGAAGGTGATGAAATGATCCCAATGGGTGAATATGAAACACTAGAAAGTGTAGATCAGATGTTTTTTGCGACTAAAAAAGAAGAAAAGAAAAAAGATGATCAAAAACAAGATAATCAAAAACAAGAAGAAACTTCTCAAAATCAATTGGTTAAAGATAATCTTTATGTTTTAAATAGTGAAGGTGAAATCTTGTATCAGGCCAATGACAAAACAAGTATTATGAAAACTGATTTACCAGTGATTTATCAGGATAAAGAATATATTGTTTTATATCAAAATGGTGAAGAACTTTATAGAGGAAAAGATGCTGTGACATATGTTTCACAATATCAAAATGGAAAATCTATGGTTGTTGGATTTAAAGATAAGAATCACTTTTATTATGTGACTGGCAATGAAGATGAAGATTTTGATCTTGAAGTAGAAAAAGGAACTTATACGTTTTTACTTCAAAATGATGCTGGATGTATCATTAATGATGAGAAGTTAAAAAGTATGATATATATTGATTTTCAAAATCAAAAGGTTTATCAAAACAACATTGCGATTAAAGATGCTTATTTTGATAATAAAGATAATATTATTTTAACTTCTGATGATAAAACATATCTTTATTCTATTGGTGGTGTTCCAACTTTAATTAATACTTATTACTATGATACACAAACATATTTAATACGTGAAGAAAAGGTTTATGGACCACATTATATATATAAAGATGGAAAGTCAAAAGGAACACTTGAAAATTGTCAATTATATCCTAGTGTGCAGGAATTAAATTTTGAAATGTATCCAGTTTATGTACAAGAAAAAGGATATGTCTATTATAATTTTGACAATAAACAGGTGTTTGACCAAACATATCTTGAAGCGAATCCATTTGATGCTTGTGGTAGAGCCATTGTGAAAATTGATGATCAAGGTTATTCATTAATCGACGATAAAGGTGAAAAATTGACAGAAAAAGCATATTATCGTATGGAGTACATAGGCAGTTCATATTATGCGGTTTATAATGAAAATGGTATGTATGGTATTATTGATATAACAGGAGAAGAAGTCTTCCCTGTTGAATATACATCTTTACCAGAAACACCTTTAATTGAATATAATGATGAAAATTATTTGTTATTGAATAAAAATGGAAGAAGTTATGTCTATAGTATAGATGATGATATGGAAGAATTGTTTTCTATTGAAGGAGATTTAACATTCCATAATGAGGGATATTTTTCAGACGGATATCATTATTATACAATTGAGGGAGAAAGTATAGAATAAGGAGTTTATATGGAATATTTAATGATATTATTATTAATTTTTATAGCAGTGTTATTTTTAATGCAGGTCGTCTTTTTTGAAATAACAAAAAGTAAAATGGAAAAGATGAACAATATGAACTGGTTTTTATCTTTAGATAAACCATTTAATTATAATCGTGTTGGATATATGGTCTTTCTTTGCTTTATCTGTTATTTGATTTCATCACCAGCACCATTATTTAGTCTAGAGTGGTTTATTTACTTTGTCTTGTTTTTAGCAATGGGTATTGTTGCTGATGCAGTTGTTCAATATGCTATTTTGATATATAGTAAAAAAAGATGTCGTAGACAAATTGAAGATGCGCATTTATTACAAAATGAATTACAACATTTTACGCCAAATACTGATTTTGAAAAAGATTATACATTAACACCTCAAAATTATGATGAAACTTCGATTTTAAGACAATATATGACACCTGAAGATCATTTGGCTGTCATGAGTGTGGATTCAGGAAAGTTTGCAAGTCAATTTAAAGATGATACGGAAGCGATGTTTGTTGTTGAGCCTTATACGGATACACAAAGAGTACAGAGTCAGTTTGAAGATGATTCATCAGTCAAAGTCACAACATTGACACCAACTGGGAAAATGCCTTTTAAAGATGAAAAAATAGATATTATTATGTGCCAGGAATGTAATTATGATAAAAATGAAATCCAAAGAGTTTTGAAAAAAGGTGGATATTTCATTGTCAATCAGCATGGAACAGAGAATTTAAAAGAATTTGTTCGTTTATATATGCCTTTCCAAATGAAAGGAAAGTGGGATGCTGAAAGCTGTGCACAGACTTTAGAAAGTATTGGTATGCGTGTTGTTGATAAATTTGAAGATTATGGAACAATTCGTTTTCATAGTATTCAGTCATTATATCAATATTTTACAAAAGTGTCACCAGACTTTGCGAATGTCAATAGATATCAGGTTTTCTATTTACAGGCCTTAAAAGAAATGAAAGATCATTCATATTTTGAAATGACAACACATCAATTTTTGGTTGTAGCACAAAAAACTTTTTAGGAGAATTTTGAGTCAATTCTCCTTTTTATATGAAGTTTTATTCATTATATCAATGCTTTTTGGAATAGAAAAAAAGAGTTAAAATACTTGACAAAAAAATATTATGAAAGCGTATTAAAAACTTTTGAAAATGTATGGAAAAGTAATTGAAATGTGTTATAATAAGACTATAAATTATTAAGGAGGAGTCAATAAGATGGCAGAAAAATTATCTTTTGTAGTTTCAGATCCAGTTGGATTACATGCTAGACCTGCAACTATCTTAGTCAACCAAGCTAGCAAATTTACTAGCAATATCAAATTATGTTACAATGGTAAAGAAGTTAATTTGAAGTCAATTATGGGTGTTATGTCTTTAGGTGTTCCTACTAAAGCTACTGTAGAAATCGTAGCTGAAGGTGAAGATGAAAAAGACGTAATCGCATCAATTGCTAAAGTTATTAAAGAACAAAAAGTTGCTGAATAATATAAGGCTTCAAATACATGGAACTATACATTTTGTATAGTTCTTTTTTCTTTTGTTTGACAATAGAAAGCAAAGTGATAAAATATATTTAGATATTTAGATAAATATCTAAATATTAAAGGAGGGAGAGATATGGGTGATGCATTTAAAGCGTTAAGTGATCCAACGAGAAGAAGAATCTTAGAGTTGTTACAGGATAGACCTTTAAATGCTGGAGAAATTGCAGATTGTTTTCAAATGACGAAACCATCTATATCACATCATTTATCTATTTTGAAATCAAGTGGTTTGATCATTGATGAAAGACAGGGGCAGAATATTGTTTATAGTATTGATATGTCTGTTTTTCAAGAAGTAATGAAGTGGTTTATGAATTTTATTGATATGGGGGAATGAAAATGAAAGTGAGAGCTTTTGATTGGATTTTATGGTTAGTCACAATTCTTTTGTGTGCAGGTATTTTTATGATGCCTCATGTTGTTCCTATACATTGGAATGGACAATGGGAGATTGATGGATATGGAAGTCGTTATTGGGTTTTCCTTTTAGCTTTTTTACCAATATTTGTTTATTATGGCATGTCACTTACAAAGCATATTGATCCTAAAAGAATGAATTTAGAAAAAAGACAGAAAACATATCGTATTTTTCAGTGTGGATTAACAGTTTTCTTTATTATTTTGGCTATCTTTTTTGAATATATGATTTTTAATCCACAGGGGGATATTGAGATTTTTATATGGTTGATGATGTCGTTATTATTGATAGGAATGGGAAATTATTTGCCAAAAGTTCCACAAAATTATTTCTTTGGCATCAAAACACCATGGACACTAGCAAGTGAATATGTTTGGAAAAAGACACATAAAATTAGTGGATATTGTTTTGTGGTGATTGGATTAATCACAGGAATAAGCGCCTTGGCACATTTTTCTTACACTTATCTGGTATTGATGATTGGTGTTCTAGGTATGACTGTATTTATTTATGTGTATTCTTATTTTTTATTTAGAAAATGTAGTCAAAAGATTGACGAATAAATATTAAAGATATAAAATATATAATATAAATAATTTTAATAATTATTTATAGAAAGAGAGGATATATAAGATGTTAAAGATTGAACATTTAACAAAGAAATATGATCAATATAAAGCTGTTGATAATTTATCATTGCATATTGAAAGAGGACATATTTATGGCTTTATTGGTCATAATGGGGCAGGAAAAACAACAACATTGAAAGCTGTTGCTGGTATTATGCCTTTTGATGAAGGGGAAATCATTATTAATGGAAAATCAATGAAAAGTCATGCTTTAGAATGTAAGCAAATCATGGCTTATATACCAGATAATCCAGATTTGTATGAATATCTCACAGGAATTCAATATTTAAATTTTGTGGCAGATGTTTATCAGGTATCAAAAACACAAAGAGAAGAACGTATATCAAAATATGCTGATTTATTTGAATTAACAAGTGACTTAGCACAACCTATTAGTGCTTATTCACATGGTATGAAACAAAAGTTAGCGATTATTTCAGCTTTTATACATCAACCACAATTAATTTTAATGGATGAACCATTTGTTGGATTAGACCCTAAAGCATCACATTTATTAAAACAAATCATGCGTGATCATTGTGATCGTGGTGGAGCTATTTTCTTTTCAACACATGTTTTGGAAGTGGCTGAAAAGTTATGTGATCGTATTGCGATTATTAAACAAGGAAAATTGATTGTCAGTGGAAAGACTCAAGATGTAATTGGTGATGAATCACTTGAAGATGTTTTCTTAGAGTTGGAGGATGATGACAATGTTAATGACGCTCATTAAGATTAGATTGCAGGGTATTTTATTAAGACAAACAAAAAGTTCTAAGAAAAAAGGGAACAGTATTGGAAAGCTGATATTATTTGGTTTATTGTTTGCTTATGTAGGTGTTGTCTTTATTGGCATGTTTGGGATGTTGTTTTATTCTTTGATTGAACCATTTTTAATGATGGGGATTGAATGGTTATACTTTGCTTTAATGGCATTATTCATTATTTTGCTTTGCTTTATAGGAAGTATTTTCTTAACACATCATGAAATTTATGAAGCTAAAGATAATGAATTGTTGTTGGCTATGCCAATTAAGAATAGAGATGTTTTATTGAGCCGAGTCTTTACGATACTGATATTAAATTATGTTTATGAAGCACTCATTGCATTACCAGCTTTTTATGTTTATATAACAAATGTAGGCATGAATATGATTGAAATTCTTATGTTTATTGGTGTTTGTTTGACATTGCCATTATTTGTATTAGCTATATCTTGTTTATTTAGCTGGATATTAGCACATGTACTTGTGAAGATTCATCGTTTTAAAACAATGATTTCTGTTGTTTTATTTGTAGGAGCATTTGGTTTATATATGTATGCAGTGAATTCTATACAAACATATATGACATGGCTCTTGGAAAATGGAAAGACAATAGCAGAAGCCATTGAAAGTTCAATGTTTCCGCTGTATCATTTGAGTCTGGCATTAAGTGAAGGAAATGTGATAAGCTTTATCATTTATTTGTTATGTGCAGTGATTCCATTTGTTGTTGCTATTTATATTCTTTCTGTTAACTTTATTAAAATGGCCACAACAAAACCTAAAGTCAAAAAAGCAGTTTATAAAGCGAAACCAATGAAACAGAATTCTTTATTTAAAGCTTTAATTATGAGAGAAGTGAAACATTTTACATCTAATGCCATGGTTATGCTCAATGGCGCAATGGGAATTGTTTTATGTGTGATTGCAGCTATATTCATTCTTTTTTACAAAGATGAAGTTCATATGATTATGACACAGTTGCCTCAAATTCAGGAATTTGTAACACCGGTTCTTTGTTTAATTGTGATTGGAACATCATCATTGAATATGATCAGTGCTTCATCTATATCATTAGAAGGCGACCGTTTTTGGATTATCAAATCATTACCTATAGCATCTAAAGATATTCTCAATGCAAAATTAGCTATGCATTTCTTGTTATGTGTACCAGCAGGACTTTTATTATCATTGGTTCTGATTTTTGTGACAGGAATAGGTTTACTTGATGGTCTTATTGTATTAGTTGTTCCTATATTGTTTACATTATTAATTGATTTCTTAGGTTTAATTTTAAACTTATGGAGACCTAAGTTTGACTGGGTTAATGAGACAGTTTGTGTTAAACAAAGTTTACCTGTAACACTTACTATGTTTATTTCAATGGGTATAGCTATTTTGTTAGTGATGGTTTATGCTATGTTATTAGTAGATATCATGTCTATTACAGTGTATATGTATAGTGTGATTATGATTGTTATTATTTTAGATGTTGTTCTTTATCAGACAATTCAAACGTGGGGTATACAACAATTTGAACATATATAAAAAGTAGAATAAAAGGCTGTACGAGATAAATAATCGTAAAATCATCTCAAAGAAGAAAACGGCAATGAATATCAATTACGATCATCATTGTCGTTTTTTTGTATATAGAGATTATGGAAATACATTATACAATCTAATTGCACTCATAATTATAATGTAAGTCATTTTTATGATATTAAAGCAAGAATAATGAATGTGCTAATCAACAAAAAGCAATTTATATCATTTTAATCTAGCATGAAATAAATTGCTTTCATATAGTGGATAAGGTGGTTTCAAATCAATGTTTTGATGTCATTAAAAACTATTAATGTACTTTTTACCTGACATTAACAATCTTTAGAAGCTGTTTTGTTATAATCCGTTTATAAATGGAGGAAACAAAATGGGAAAAAAAGCTAAAAAGTTAATTGGTAGTAGTATGAGTGTTCTTGTTGTGGCATCATCAATGAATTTGAATGCATTATCTGTTGTTCATGCAACAGATACACTTACAAAGAATGCTTCAAAAATTATAAGTCCAGTAATGATTAGTGAGATTGTAGCTGATACACATCAATCTGATATGACAACTGCATCAGGTACAGATGCGTTTGAATATATTGAGCTTTACAATACAACGAATCAAACTTTAAATATGGATAATTATCTTATTCAAAATGTCAATGGAAGTAAAAATACTTTATGGGAAATCCCTGAAGGTACAACAATCGAAGCAGGGGAGACACTGGTTGTATGGGTACGTAATAGTGAAAGTGACTCACTTGATGAAAATCAATTCCGCTCTTACTATAACATTACTGATGAATCAGTAAATATTGTGAAAACAAATGAATCGGTGAATGGTTTTAGTAATTCTGAAGAACGTTCAATGGAAGTCCTTGTCAAGGATACTAAGCAAGTCATTAATTCTATGACTTATAATGATGGAGAAGCAAAGGCCCAGACAAAAAAGGGGATTACATTTCAATATCAGAATGGTCGTATTCAAGAATTGACACTTGGCTATGATGGAGATCCAACGCCAGGATCATTGGTTGATGAACAAACATTAGATGACCATTATGTCGTTAATAAGGATGAAGATGCAGCAGTTAGTCTATTAGTTAATGAGACATTTAACCCAAATGCATCATATGTTGTGAAAGCAACTACAAACTTAACTTCTGTTATATTAGAAGCAAAAGCCTTTATAAATAATAAGTCATATAATATGACTTATGATAATGGTGAATTTTTTGTTTCTATTCCTGCATCAGATTTAAGTGGGTTAGAATCTTTTGAGTTATCAGTTGAATTAACTGATGGAGTTAATGAATTAAAATCTAATAAGACAATTACAGCAGAGACAACAGATTCAGTGAAATATCAATCACCATTATTATTGACTGAGTTTGTACCTAATACTGTTAATGTGGATGGCTCTGATGCATTTGAATATTTTGAAGTTTATAACGCTAGTAATCAGACAGTAGATTTGAAAGATTATCATTTTATTTATGTTAATGAAACTAAAGAAACTGAATGGATATTGGAAGATGATATTCAATTAGAAGCAAAGAAGACTTTAACTGTATGGATTCAAAATGAAAAAGTGATAAGTGCTCATTATACAGTGGACGACTTCAATGAAAATTATGGAACAGCTTTAGAAAAAGGTAAAGATCTGACAACAGTACAAAGTGATGGTTTATCAAATTCTGGGTCTCGTATAATGAAGATTACTTCACAGACAGGTTTAGAATTAAATCGTGCAGAATATAATGCACAAGATAGTTCTAATGAGAAAATAGATGAAAAAGAGTCTATTTATGTAACATATGAAAACTCTGAAGGAGTTGTTCATTATGATGGTGAACAGACTGTAGGAAATGTTTCTAATCAAATTTTTGGAGAATATCAACGCCCTGATGTGATAGAGAATCCTACTGTATCAATTGATGCACCATCTGTGGTTTCAAATCTTCAAGATTATGAAATGACGATTCAGACAAATCTAGAAAAAGTTTTCACAGCAACTGCAGATATTTATAGTGGAGAAACACTCATTGATACAATTAACTTTACATATGACAATGATATTTTAAAAGGGTCAATTGCATATAATGCTGTTAAAAATTATGACAGTATAACTTATAAAGTCACAATCAGTGATGGAGTCAATCAAGCTACTTATACATCATCTTTAATTCCAGTTCAAAGTGGAGAAGTCGATGTAACAAATGCGCCTGCCTTAACAATCACTGAAGTTATTCCAGATACTTCTAATGTAGATGGTGCAGATGCGTATGAATTTATTGAAATCTATAATAACTCTAATAAGGATATAAATTTGAAAGATTATAAGCTCTATTATAATTATCCAGATAGTGGTAGTGATAGTATTTGGTGGGAAACAAACGAAGATAAGATTTTAAAATCTGGAGAAACACTTGTTTTCTGGATTAAAAATGGTACAAATGATGCTTTAACAAAAGATAATTTTAATGAAAAATGGGGAACAAATCTTTCAGATGACCAATTGATTGAAATTTCATGTGGTGGGATGTCTAATAGTGGAGCGAGAGGAATTAAAATAGCGACTAATGTTAAAGATGTGATTGATTATGTAACATATAATATGGATGGAACTGATAATACAACAGCTGACAAATCTATTGTTTATCAAAACCAATATAATAATGGACAATTCCAGTCTGTATTAGTGAGTGATGATAGAACGCCTACACCTGGTAGAGTTGATAGTAATACGAAACCGCAATATTCTCCAGTATTGCCAGATACAGTAAGTGAACCTGTTTTAGAAGATCGTACAGCATCAACTTTTCATACAGATGAAGATTTTGCATTTGAAATCAAAGCAACTTCACAAGAGACAACGATTAAAACTGTATCATTATATATGAAAGATAATAAGTCAAACGGCTATACTCAATATAATCTTTTAAGAAATAATGGAGATGTTTTCAATTATACTCTAGCAAGTGTTGACTTAATTGGGAAATCTTCTTATGAATATTATTTTGTTGTTAGTGATGGATATCAAACAGTAACAACTGATGTGAAAACGGTAAACAATGAAGAGGGAACTCTTGAGGGTGATCGTTTCAATATTGATGATCAAACAGTGGTATCACAAAATCAACAAATTATAGGAACGGGAGAAAACCTTATTCTTGATGGTAAAGATATTACAGGTGAAGCCAAAAAATCTATTAGCAATTCAGCAAAAATTGCATTTGATGCTTCACAGACAGATGTCTTCTTTAAAAATGCAGTTTCTATAGGTAACGATTCAATAGGTGTCTTTAATGAAGGAACTTATGACTCATGGATGACATATAGTTATGATGTAGATGCAAAATATTTTGATTATGATAAAAAACAGGTGACAATTGCATTCCATGCTGGAAATAAAGCTAATGTGTTAGAACATAATATTGAAAATAACGATGATTTTGTTTTAAAGAATATTCGTCTTGTTTTACCTGATGGTACATCTTTGAGAGGAAAATATACTGGTGTTAAGGGGCTTGGAGCAGTTGAACATACTGCAGATAACTGGCATCCAGATCAACCAGAAACATTGGACAATTATTCTCCACAAACTGAAATTTCAATGGGAGATGGAACAAGTAAAATAGAAATTCTTTATGTCACATTTGATATTCCTGAAGCATCATTTGATTCATTACGTTATGATCTTGATACAACAAAGTTATCAGATGGTGTGCATACACTTCAAACTGGAGAATCATCTATACAGTTTATAGTAGATAATACGGCTCCTGAAATTATGACAAATATGGAAGAAGATGCACAATATAGAAGTCATACAATTGAAGCGAGTGCTAAAGATGCTATAAGTAAAAATGTTTCTTTATTAGCAACATTGGATAATCAAGCAATTGAATTGCCTTATGCATTTGATACAAAGACATTAGATGCTGGAGAACACGTTTTATCTTTAACTGCTACAGATGAAGTAGGGAATATGGCTACCAAAACAATAACATTTACTGTTCCTGAAGAAAATGCTACTGTTGGTGAAATCACACCAGGTGATGGGTCAGTGATTCATGGTGATCCTACATTATCTGTTCAAGTGAGTGATGCAACAAATGATGTTATGAATGTTGCATTTAAGAAAGGCCAAAAATATACTTTGAATGATCAAAATATTCAAGCTTCTCAAGGTGTGAGTCAGACTTCTGGTACTAATGAACAGTCTTTTGAAACAAATTCTGCCAATGGCTTCCCATATCAGCAATTTGATATTAAGGTTGATTCTTCATTTACAAATAAGGATGCAATGAAAGTTCATTGGGAAGGTGAAAGTAATAATGCCAAAACATTTATGTATGTTTATAATCACACAACTCAAGAATGGGATTTACAAGATGCCCAAAAGATTTATGATGGCAGTCAGATTGAATTAACTGCATCAATAGCGTTAAATGATTATCTCAAAGATTCATCAGTAAGAGTCATGATACAAAATGGGGAAGGATATACGCCACCTCAATATGATTCACAAACAACACGTATTACAACTTCTAATGAAGATGATACTCCTCGCGAAGATTATGATTTTACATTTGTTGTAGAAAGTGATACACAATATTATAATGAAGATTATGATGGTAATCCTGAACAAGATGTTGATGGTTCATATCAGTATCAGTTAGATATTCATGAATGGGTTCTCGCAAATAGAGAACGTATGAATATTCAATATATGTTCCATGATGGAGATATTATTGATGATGAACATCTTGATCCTGAATGGGAAAATGCCGATAAAGCTTATAAAATACTTGATGAAGCAGGAATGCCTTATGGTGTATTGGCTGGTAACCATGATGTTGGTCATTTAAGTGGTGATTATACAAGTTTTTCTCAGTATTTTGGTGAAGAAAGATATAATCAGAATCCTTGGTATGGTCAAAGTTATAAAGATAATCGAGGACATTATGATTTAATTAGTGTAGGTGGTATTGACTTTATTATGATTTACATGGGATGGGGTATTGGTGATGAAGAAATTCAATGGATGAATGATGTCTTAGCACAATATCCTGAACGTAAGGCCATCTTGAACTTCCATGAATACTTACTTGCTAGTGGAGGTTTGGGTGAAGAACCTCAACGAATCCATGATGAAGTCGTAGCTGTGAATCCAAATGTTTGCATGGTATTATCAGGACATTATCATAACGCTCAGACAAATGTAGAAAGTTTTGATGATAATCATGATGGTGTTGCAGATCGTACGGTTTATCAGATGTTATTCGATTATCAAGGATTAAAAGCTGGTGGTATGGGATATATTCGTTTAATGCACTTTGATTTAGAAGGTGAAAAAATTATTATTCGTACATACTCACCTTCATTAGATGATTATGATGCTAAAGATGAAACTGATATTGGTGATGTCGCCAATATTAATGGAGAAGAAGAATTTGAAATTCCTTTTTCAGCATTGGGAATCGAACCAAAGACAAAGAGTCTTGAAACTTCATCTTTAGATATAGATGTTTATGGAAGTGAAGTGTTAGGTGAAGTTAAAAATGTAGAAAGTGGTCAAACTGCACAATTGACATTAAATAATCTGGCTAATCAAACATTAGGATGGTATGCTGAAATTACTGATGAAAATGGTGGATTGACAAGAACGGATGTTCAGTATATTACAGTGAACAAAGAAGAAAAAGCACCAACAATTATTTTACCATCAGATAATACATTTACTGTTGGAGAAGAATTTGATCCAATGAAGGGTGTGAGTGCAACGGATTATACAGGAAAAGATATTACATCTCAAATTCAGGTTGCTGGTCAAGTGAATACATCAAAACCTGGAACTTATGAATTGACTTATACTGTATATGATGAATATGGTTATTCTACTCAGGCTGGAAGAGTGATTACTGTCAAAGCAGAATCATCATCTCAAGGTCAACCTTCTCTTCCTGATGAAAATAAACCAATGCAAAATCCTAATCAGAACACTCCACAACAAAGTGATAATCCTTCACAACAAATTCAAAGCCAAAACAATATTCAACAGGTACAATCATCTATGCAACCACAAACCTCAGATCTTTATGGAAACTTTGCTGGATATTTATTTGTTGCCATTATAACATTGATTGGTATTGTATATTTAACATTAAAAAATAAAATCAAAGATTTATTTCAAAAGTAATATAAAAGGAATCAATTTTACTTCTGATAAGTAATAAATAATGAAGGTGGATACCTCAAAATAGAGGATCCACCATTTTCATTTGATAAGTATATGATATAATATGATAATCGATAAAAGGAGGGAATCTGATATGACAGAGTTAACTGATGAATATATTAAAAAAGTTGTTGTGAGTGGAAATATTGAACATAATCAGACAATTCTATTGAAACCTTATGATGATAAATGGCCTGTTTTATTTGAAAGAGAGAAAAACAGAATCTCCAAAATATTAAAAGAACGTGCTTTAACGATTGAACATATTGGTTCAACCTCTGTACCTGGTTTGACAGCAAAACCTATTATTGATATTTTGCTGGTGGTTGAAGATGCTGGAAAAGAGGAACTATATGTCAATGATTTATGTGAACATGGTTATATCTTGCGTATCAAAGAACCAGATTTTGAAAATCATCATATGTTTAAAGGACCAGATACGGATATCAATTTACATGTTTTTTCTAAGGATTCAAAAGAAATTGAAAAGTATCTCTTGTTTAGGAATTATTTACGTTGTCATGCTGATGCGAGGCAACTTTATGAGAATACAAAAAAAGAGTTAGCAAAGAAAACATGGAAATATGTACAGAACTATGCTGATGCCAAAAGTGAAGTTGTTCAAAAAATTCTCAGTGATGCCATTCAAGAGAACAAGACAAATCAAGAATAAAAAGAAAATACAGAAAGGAAAGATTATATGATAGATACAATAAAAATAACAAAGGTTTATCATGGTGGAAGTTTAAAAGCCTCTGCTACTTTAACAATAGGAGGCGTTCTTGCTTTACATGATATTAAAATTATAGAAAAAGAAAATGGATATTTTATTGCCATGCCAAGTCAGTTAATCAAAGGTGAATATAGAGATATTTATCATCCTATTTCAGCACCTGCTCGCCAAGTCTTTGAAAATCTTCTTTTAAGATGCGTTGAAGATCTGATGCAATCTCAAGAAAGTTCACTCTTTTATCAATGTCAAAATACAAATATTCCATTTCTCGATTTAACTTATGATGATTTTCAAATTGTGAATCAATCATAGATGAAAATGCAGTTTATATATGATTATCATCTGTATGATGACAATCATAGGAATACCCCATACAAAATACCAATGTTTAGTTTTATGATGAAATAGATACATCCCTAGCCATACGCCTAAGCTGCCACCGATAATGGCAACTGTAAAAAGTGCTTTTTCACTTATACGATATAAGTGATGCTTGGCTTTGGATTTATCTATTTTCATTATTATAAAGCCAATACAATTGATGATAAGGAAATAAATCATAAAAAACTCCTTTCTCATTCTGTCATCATATGAAATAATTGCTGATACTCATCTTTATGAATATGTGATTTGAGATAAATGAAGTGCATAGGACGAGAAATATGAAAGTTTTCAATCTGTAATTCAATTAATTGTTGATTTTGTATTTCCTCTTTCACAACGCCAGCATATAAAAAAGTAACTGCCTGACTGTCCATAAGCAATGTTTTTATCATAGATAAACTACCCACTTCAATAAAATGTGAAAAACGTGAAAGAGGATAGATTGTCTGTTGTAAATAATTTTCTAGGATATCTCTTGTTCCTGAACCTTTTTCTCTAATGAGTAATGGATATGCAAAAAGCTGTTCAAATGTTACTTTTTGATGAGCTAAAGGATGATGAATACTTGCAACAGCAATAAATCTTTCCTGTTTTAATAAATGATAATCAAATAATTGTGTATCAAACTGTCCTTCTACAAAAGCACATTCAACTTCACCATTAATGAGTTTTTGAATTAAAGTATACGTATTAGCGACAACAATTTCACATGGACGAGAAGTTTGAATGAATTTTTTCGCAATCATATGAGGAATATAATAATCGGCAATGGATAGTGTTGAGCCAATAGTTAAAGGTGGATAAGCTGTTTGGAGCTGTTTTTGAAAAAGATCTTCATTATGAATCTGTGTTTTGGCATAGTGATATAAAAGTTCACCCATTTTGGTGAGATGGAAAGATTTGTGAGTGCTATCAATAAACTTTTGTTGATAATGTTCTTCCAGAGCTTTGATATGTTGTGTAACGGCAGGCTGAGTAATATGTAAATTTTTAGCTGCCTGAGTATAGTTTTGACATTCAACGACTTCTACAAATGTTCTCATTTTGTCATCTATCATGAAATCACCTCATCTTCATTATAATATATTGTTATAATAAATAAAATATCATAATTTTTATTTATAGAAAAATTGTGGTAATATAACCCTGGTTGATAAGGGGAGATGACAAAGTGAATAAAATCAAAGATATATTACCAGGATTTATAGTTTGCTTGGCTATTGGACTTATAGCTCAGCAGATTGCGAAGTTTTTTCCAAGTATTGGTGCTGCACTTTTTGCGATTGGGATTGGAATGCTTGCAGGCAATACATTTTTAAATAAAGATATTTTTAATGTGGGAACGAAATTTTCAGAAAGTCGTTTATTGGAATATTCGATTGTTTTAACTGGGCTCACATTACAATTGGCAGATATTGCAGGTATAGGATTTCAAGGTGTAGGCTTTATTGCTTTACAGATGATATTCACGATTGCTATGTGTTATTTTATCGGGAGAAGACTTAAGTTTTCTAAAAAGTTTTCATTGTTAATGTGTGCAGGAAATGCCGTTTGTGGATCTTCAGCCATTGGAACAGTTTCTCCAATTGTGGAAGCTGACAGTAAAGATAAAGGTATTTCTATTACAATTGTCAATGTCACAGGAACAATCTTGATGGTTGTCTTACCTATTTTAACAAGCTTATTATATCATCATGAAACACTTCAGACTTCAGCGATGATTGGTGGAATACTGCAATCTATTGGACAGGTCATTGCATCAGCATCACTTGTGAATCAGGAGGTTGTTGAATTTGCAACAATCTTTAAGATCGTCAGAATCATTTTTGTGGTTGTCGTTGCTTTAACATATGCCAAGATGAATCTTGATGAAAATCAACCATTGTTTGCTAAAAAGGAAGGAGTGGCAGCTAAGGTTAAAGCCAAAGTTCCATGGTTTGTTATTGGATTCTTTATTTTTAGTATTATCAATAGTACAGGTATTTTACCAGCCATCATTTCTACATCTGCAAAAATAGTAAGTTCTCAATTTGAGATTATTGCTTTAGCAGCCATAGGGATGCGTGTTAAATTTGCTGATCTTATTAAAGAAGGACCTAAAGCTATGTTATATGGATGTTTAACAGGAACATCACAAATTATCTTTGCATTCATTTTGATTGCTTTATTGTTTTCATAAAAAAATCTATTCGGCTTGAATAGATTTTTTTCGTAGAATGATAAAGAATAAAACAAAAGATATAGCTAAAAGTATATGTGAGATTCCAGCGATACCAGAAATCATCGCATTCATTGCAGTTGATAATTGAATATTCAAGACTTGAACAATTCCTCTTGTCATCAACATGATAATAAAAAATGGTAAAGCTATGTTATATAAAATAAAGAATTTCTTAAATAATGAGCTTTCTAATATATCTTTATCATTTTTAATAAAGAGTGCCAACAACAAGAAAACAAAGACACCCAAAATAAATAAATGCGTATGTGTAACACTTAATGTTGTTTTTCCTGTGAATTGATTAAATTTAGTCAATTCTCTATAAAAAACACCCGCCACAAGAGCTGCTATCATATAAATCATTGAAACATTTATTAATTTTTTCATTGAATGAACCTCCCCATTCTATTCTTTGGATATCTTAATGCGTAGAGAGAATCTTGTCAATGAATATGCAAATAAAAAGAAGTTTTCAAATCGAAAACTTCTTTGTTTTATGAACACTTAGGGAAGATGACAATAGTCTTAAATAAATCACCGTCTAGCTCTACATGGAATTGCCCACCTTGTATTTCAGTAAAACTCTTGACAATGGCTAGTCCTAAACCAGAACCATGCGTATTTCTTGATTTATCTCCTTGAACAAATCTTTCTACGATTTCATTTTCATTAAATGTCATTTCTTCTTCAGATATATTTTTAAAGATAATTTCTACTTGGTCATCATGATCATGAATATCAATATAAACACGTGTATGTGGTAAAGCGTATTTACTAATATTCATAAATAGATTTTCAAAAATACGATAAGTTTTAGAACTATCTAAATGACATATGATTTTCTCTTCAGATGAATTCCATTTCATGGATAAAGATTTCTCATCTAAATTATCCTGACACTCTAATTGAGATTGTTTAATAAGCGAAATGATATCTATATCCACAAGATTTAATTTGACATCTCCACTATTGGCTTTGCTGACTTCAAATAAATCTTCAATTAAATTTTTAAGCCTTAAAGAATTTCTTTCTAAGATATCTAAATAATGTTGACGATCATCACTGCTAAGATTGTTATTCTTTAATAAATCTACATAAGTGATAATAGAAGTTAATGGTGTTTTTAAATCATGAGAAACATTAGAAATCAATTCCGTTTTCATTCTTTGAGATTTGACTTCTTCCTTCACAGCTTTTTCAAATCCATCCTTGATATGAACAAATTCATCTTTTAAAGGATTGAAGATACCAATATCTTGATTAATCTGTACATCAAAATGACCATTAGATAATTGTTGAGTCGCTTTTAATAATGTATGATAATCATTTTGAATATCTTGAAATTTCTTTCTTATTAAAATAAAGATAATAATAGAATAAATCACTGCAAAGAATATACCAAAAACAAAGAATATTGAACATCCTGCTATAATCAAGAGATTGAATAAAACGATTTTTAAGACAGTTTTGTTTAAAGAATCATCTAGATCAAAATCAATGACTTTATTCATAATCTGATAGCCATGAGTAATCAGCCATCCAAGACATGTATTTTCCCAAAAGTATTTTTTGAGTCCCTTATGGAAAAGATATTTAATAAAGTAAGCTAAGATGATAAAGAGGAGATAGAAAATAAAGTAATAAGCGATATTGATGGCTGGAGTTAAATAGGGACCAATAGCTTCAATCGCAAATTGCTGGTAAATATATTGGAACTGATCTTGAATAGTACCTGCAATCATAATTGCCGTACCAGCATACATCATAATAGCTAATGTTCCCCATATAATAGCCAGAAAGGCAAATTTAATACGCATCACAAAGGATAAGAAACGACTTTGTTCAAGATATTTCATAGGAATACATAATGTGACAATACAACAGACCACAATTGCAGTGAAAATATATGGAAGTGAGTAGAGATATAATTGACTACGTGATATATTCATCAGATAAGAACCAATTTGACTGGTCATATGCAATTGATCACTAACTGCAAGTGTTATAGTGATATTTTGTAAAGGTTGATAGCGAATCGTGATATCTTCTTGACTATAATCATCATAAAATGTGGTGTTATAAGAGAAGAGAGATTCTAGAGAATAAATATTGATATGTTCATCATTTGTATGGGTAACTTTTGGAACACCTTTGTTATCAAATTCAATTTGCATATACCATTGATATTTGTCTTGTAAATCCTTGTTTTGTGAGATTTGAGAAATGGGATCATTGGTATTAGAGAATTGTTTTTGTGATTGATGATCAGTGATATGGAAGAAAATATCTTCTTTTTGATGGAGTTCATTCACTTTATCTTCTACAGCTGACTGGAAGTCATAATAATAATCTGCATTGGTTTCATCTTGTGAGGATTGATAATAATCATAAATGGAAGCAGATGGATCTTGACTTTCCTTGAGTAGAAAATCAGATGCATAACTGTATTCAATCAGATAAGAAGACATATAATCCGAAATATCACGGCTTTCAAAACTAGATTTTTGAGTAGCTTGATTAATAAAAGGATAACATAAATAAGTTCCTATACTTGTTATTATCAGTGTTACCAAGATAATAATACTTGCGATATGTTTTTTGATTTTCATAGTTAATCCCTGCCTTGTTTTTCAATTTTATATCCAACGCCCCACACAACTTTTAAGTATTGAGGGTGTTTTGGATCTAATTCTATTTTTTCTCTTAAATTACGGACATGAACCATCACTGTATCCGTGTTAATAGCATCTTCTTTCCAGACACTTTCATAAATGTTTTCAGCTGAAAAAACTTTTCCAGGATACTCCATGAGTAATTGTAAGATTTTAAATTCAATAGGTGTGACCTTGATTTGACGATTATCTACACTCACTGTTTTTGTATCTAAATTAAGCTCTAAACCACCAACAGTATAGACATTCTGTGATGTTTTCTTTGCAGTTGCATCTAGATATTTGCGATAACGTCTAAGCTGTGATGAGACTCTGGCAAGTAATTCAATTGGCACAAAAGGCTTTGTGACATAATCATCTGCTCCAATGTTTAACCCAGTGACTTTATCAATATCTTCTGATTTGGCTGAAAGCATAATAATAGGAAAATCATATTTTTCTCTCATTTTCATTGTCATTTGAATGCCATCCATCACTGGCATCATGATATCCACAATAGCAAGATGAATAGTTTCTTTTTCAACAATGTCTAATCCTTCAATACCATTATGCGCTTTAAAAACATGATAGTTTTGTGTTTTTAAATAAATCTCAATCGCATCACAGATTTCAATTTCATCTTCTACAATTAATATATTATAATCCATAAAAACCCCTCCCGACTTTTCTACATTATACTTGAATTTAAAAAAGAAAAGTAGAGGATAAAACGAAAGATTTTCTAAAGATGATATGATAACTTTCGTTTGTTTATTTTTTTATAGATGTAAATACCAATGAAAGAAATAATACCCGTCACGACAAAGATAATGATAGAAAACAGATAATCTTCAATTCCTAATGCATGACCACCAATGGTAGATGTGATAATTGAAGGTGTTCTTGCGATAGTTGTAATGAAAAGAAATGTTGAAAGTTTCATATCTGTTAATGGAATGAGATAAGTGAGAATATCTTTAGGTGTACCAGGTATAAAGAAAACAATAAAACATAAAATATTTCTTTTTTCTGGGTTATGTAAAAAATGAACCTGATTTATCGGATCTAAACTGATAAAACGCTGAATAAAATTTTGTCCCCATTTTTTAACAAAAGTATAAATCAGTAACGAACCCATAGCGCTCCCTATTAAACATAAGAGGAGTCCTACAAATGGACCATAAATAAATCCAACCATAATTTCTACAATTTCACCTGGAAGAAAAACAAATATAACTTGTAAAATAACAATACCAACAAAAATGATTTGTCCAAATAAACCAAAACTTTGTAGCTGATTTCTTAGTAACTGAGGATTTTCAAAGATCTTCATCATAGGTTGATATAAGCATAAACATATCAAACCCATGATAAGTAGACACTTGATTATAAATTGAATTTCTTTTTTATGTTGTTTGATTTTATTGATCATAAAGGTCACTCCTATCGACATTGATAGTATGAACGAAAAAGCGAAAAAGGAAACAAGTAAAAAGATAAAGATTTTCTAAAGAAAATAAAAAAACAAGCTAAGCTTGTTTTGATTAAGAATGCTTTTTTCCTTCCATAAAATAAGTGGCTTCCATATCGGCAGTAGATAAGGCAAAAGCGAGTGGAAACATTTCAAAAGCAGCACCTACATTTCTGGCATCTTCATTACCAGCAAATCCCATATGATAACGAATCGCAAAGGCTTCTTCTCTTGTTAAACGCATATAGCCACTAATCATATAAACACTTTTTTCTCCATGACCATAAGGCAATGTATCTTGAAATTCATAAAAAGGCACTTGAATCCATTGTCCATTTTCTTTGACATTTCTCATACTTTGTTTATAACAGTTAATTTTACATAAATCATGAAGTAAAGCAACAATAGCGATAGTTTCTTCATTATAATTCAAATGGTATGTTTTTTGAACACGTTCACGTGATAAATAGTCTTTTAGACAATCATAAACATTGAGGCTGTGCTCCAGTAGACCACCTTCATAATTACCGTGATATCTTGAACTGGCAGGGGCTTCAAAAAAATCAGAATTACGTGATAATAAAAATTCTAATAATTTTTCACTTCCATCACGATGAATTTTTGTTTTATAAATTTCAATAAATCTTTCTTTGTTTGTCATTTTCTCACATCCTTGTTTACATTATAACAAATAATCATCATAAATTTGATGATTTAAATAGATTTTTTATGATTTCTTTAAGAATAGTTATCATTGAAATGATTGTAATGATAAATATCAGTGTTTTCAAAAAAAGTGGTATAATCTTTTGAGAAAATCAATTTGAAGTTTTAAACAAAAAAAGATGATAAAGATTCAAGTGAGAACTGTTTATTGCTTGTCACATGAAAACGGCTTATAATAACATATAGGCCGATGTATTTTTTGTGGAAAGATATTGATTATGAAGGGAGATAAAAGAATGAAAAACGATTTTGGATCAATATTAGAAAGAAGACATAATGGTTCTATGAAATGGGAAGCTCCATATATCAATAAGAGATTCCATACTCATTTTCAAACTGAAGATCAGTTTTATCCATTATTTATTGCGGATATGGATTTTAAGATGGATGAAAATGTTCAAAAGAGATTAATGAAATTTGTCAGTGAGGGAGATTTAGGCTATTTTCATGTCCAAGATAGTTTTTATGAAAGCATTATTCAATGGTATGATGAAATTCATCATATTCATATCAACAAAGATTGGATTATTCCATCTATTGGAACAATTACATCACTACATTTATTAACTGATTTATTCGCAAGAGATCAAAACATTTTAATTATGACACCTGTCTATGGACCATTTTATAATTGTGCTCAAATTGGGCATGCTTATAAGATGCCATTAAAAAATAAAAATCAGGAATATTTGATAGACTATGATGAATTGGAAAAGATGTTGAAATTACATCAAATTGATGTCCTGTTGTTCTGTAATCCACATAATCCTGGAGGTAAAGCCTGGTCATATGAAGAACTTAACCAATTAGTTCAATTATGTAAAAAATATCAAGTCATGATTATCTCTGATGAAATTCATGGCGATATCCTTATATCAGATAAAAAATTTGTTTCTCTTATCCAATTTTTTGATATTTATGATCAGATTATTGTATCATCATCGCCAAATAAAACATTTAATATTTCAGGATTATCAACATCTTTTACAATCTGTAAAAATGAAGATTTCAATAAACAATTTAATGATTATCTCTCAAAGCTTCATATAGGTCCACAACGTATTGGTATTTATATGATTGAAACTGTTTATAATGAGGGGAAACAATGGTATTATGATTTATTAGAATATCTTCGTCAAAATATCAATATGACAATGGAATTACTAGAAACAACAGATATGAAAATCATGAAACCTGATACGGGATATTTAATATGGGTTTATTTACCAAAAATAGCCAATATTGATCAGTTTGTTATTGACTTAGCTAATGAAACACATGTGTTATTGGAAACAGGAAGCCGTTTTATTGATAATTATGAGGGATGGGTACGTATTAATACAGCAACAAATTCAGATTTATTAAAAGAAGCAATGATGCGATTTATTGAATTCTATAAATCATATAAGTAATGGTGTAAAAATGAAAAAGATTAAAACAAATGTATTAAGGTTATTGGATCAGCAACATATCAATTATGAAACACGTGAATATGAGTATGATGACAATCATTTATCTGGTGAACATATTGTTCATCAGGTAGATTTAGAAGCAGATGAAATCTATAAAACACTTGTATTACATGATCATCATGAATATTTGGTTTGTTGTATACCAGTCATGGAAGAAATTGATTTAAAAAAACTGGCGAAAGCCAGTGGGCATAAAAGTGTTGAAATGCTTCATCAGAAAGATTTATTACCATTAACAGGATATATGCGTGGTGGGTGTTCTCCTATTGGCATGAAGAAAAAGTTTCCTACTTATTTTCAGGAAGATATTTTGCTGTTAGATAGAGTCGCAATCAGTGCAGGAAAAAGAGGTTTACAGGTGATTTTAAAACCTCAAGATTTAATCCAATATGTCAATGGTCAATGTGTAGATGTGATAAGATAAAAAAGCAAGGGATCCTTGCTTTTTATTTATGAGTGATTTCAATGATTTGATGATAAAGAATATGCATACTTCCTATATCTTTATCTATATGGTAATGACCTAGATACCAGTCTTGAAATTGTGTGGCCTTTTTAAGCAAATATAAAACACTATGAATATCTTCATATTCATCACCATAAACAGTCATATCACAACTATCATAAAATCCTAAATATTCTTTAATGTCACGAGGGGCATCGTGACTTAAAATATAATCAACCTGATTATGATATTTCTTGAGATTAGTGAGGGCATGATTGACTTCTTCATGTGTTGGCAATTCTCCTTTCCACCATGAAATACCTTCTTTTCTATAAACACGATCAGTTGAATAGCCACCACCAAAAGCTAAGAAAGTTTGATTATTAAGTGTAAAGATTTCACCACGCATCAAATGAAAAATACTATTATTGATTTTATGAATACGTCCACCATTCCAGTTTTCTATGGGATATGTTTTTAATAAATCATGATTTTCATGATTGCCATCAACCCATAATGTTGTCCAAGGCTGTTCATCGAGCCAGTTTTGCCACCAGCGATCAGATCCAGCTAACTCACCACCCCAGACACAGCCAAAATCGCCACAGATTATCACATAGTCATCTTTGGTTAAGGTTTTTCCTTCAGGAAAGTTCTTTCTTGCAAGTTTTTGAATATCATATGAGCCATGTGTATCACCAGTTATAAAAATTCTTGACATATTATAACCTCGCTTTCTTTTCATTATTATATCATCATTTTATATGATTGATTTTATTTTTTTATGTTTGAATATCTATTATGAAAAGTGAAAAAACACATAAATAAAACAAAAAATGATAGTGGTTACATAAATTTGTGAAAACTATTATTTTTTAATGAAAATGTTTACATTTCAAAGTGGGTTTTTATGGCGTTGGTTTTTAAGATTTGTTATAATAGAAATAGAGGTGAAACAATAATGGATTATAAAGCAAATTATGAAAGATGGTTGAATCATCCTGCAATGGATGCAGCCACAAAAATGGAATTAACAAACATGGGAGAAAAAGAAAAGGAAGATGCATTCTATACAAATGTTGAATTTGGTACTGCTGGTATGAGAGGTATTTTGGGACCTGGAACAAATAGAATGAACATCTATACTATTAGAAAAGCAAATGTTGGTTTTGCAAAATATGTATTGGGATTAGAAAATGGAAAGGAAAGAGGCGTAGCTATCGGTTATGATAACCGTCATATGTCTTACCGTTTTGCGATTGAAAGTGCTAAAGTTTTAGCAACTTATGGTATTAAATCATTTATTTTTGAAAGCTTAAGACCAACACCAGAATTATCATTTGCGGTGAGATATTTAAAATGTGCTGGTGGAATTATGATTACTGCATCACATAATCCTAAAGAATATAACGGATATAAAGTTTACGATGATACAGGATGTCAGTTGATTCCTGAATGGGCTGATGAAGTTGTTAAATATGTTAATGAAGTTGAAGATGAATTAGATATTCATGTATGCAGTGATGAAGAAGCTTATCCATATATGACATGGATTGGTGAAGAAGTTGATGAAGCTTATTATAAAGCTGTTATGGGTATTGAAATTAATCCTGGTATGGATAAGAGTGGATTTAAAATTGTCTTCTCTCCACAACATGGAACAAGCAATATCCCTGTGAGAACTTGTTTAGGACGTTTAGGATATGATGTTGTGCCAGTATTAGCACAATGTGCTCCTGATCCAGATTATACAAATACAAAATCTCCTAACCCTGAAGTGGATATGGCTTATGAATTAGCTATCATTAAAGCTAAAGAAGTTGATGCTGATGTTGTTGTTATCTGTGACCCTGATGGAGATAGATTAGGTGTTGTTGCTAAACATGATGGAAAATATGTATTGATGAGTGGTAACCAATCAGCTGCCGTTTATCTTGAATATATTTTAAGTCAAATGAAAGAAAAAGGAACATTACCTGATAATGCTGTTATGTATAATACCATTGTTACTTCTGATTTAGGTGAATTAGTAGCAAGAAGCTATGGTGTTGATGTAGAAAAAACATTAACTGGATTTAAATTCATTGGAGATAAGATTCGTAAATACGAAAAAACTGGAGAAAAACAATTTGTCTTTGGTTATGAAGAATCTTATGGATGTGTTGTTAAAGATTTTGTTAGAGATAAAGATGCAGTACAAGCTGTCTTAACTGCTGCTGAAGCTGGTAACTATTATAAAAAACAAGGTAAAGATTTAATTGATGTATTAAATGAATTATATGCGAAACATGGTGCATTTAAAGAAAGTCAAATTGCTTTATCTAAAGCAGGTGCTGCTGGAGCTGCAAGAATTAAAGAAATCATGGATAATTTAAGAAAAGATGCACCTACTGAAATTGGTGGTGTTAAAGTTGTTGCTGTTGAAGATTATCAGACAAGTGTAAGAACTGAAAATGGAAATGAAACAACTATTGATTTACCAAAATCAAATGTATTGAAATATTATTTAGAAGATGGTTCTTGGATTGCTGCTAGACCTAGTGGAACTGAACCAAAATGTAAATTCTATTTCTCAATTAAAGGTGCAACTGTTGATGATGCTGCAAGCAAAACAGAAGTGTTCCAAAAGGATATGATGAATATTATCGGTGAATAATTCACGATACTTAACAATACTATAATATAGTATAGAATACTGATAAAAAAGTCTGATTTAATCAGACTTTTTTTTGCGTGTGCCACGCATGGCATAAAACTTGGTGGTGAAAGTCCACTGTGGAGGTTTCGTACTACCAACCACTAGCCAAAGACAAGGTATCCATCGTAAGGTGTGAACGGGAGGAAGTCGGAGGCAAAATCCTGACCCAAGGAACACGAACTATTTGAGGCATATGCTTATCGGATGAGATTGCGCAACAAATCAAAGTCCAATAGTACGACGGAATAAGCAATGTAAAGATAGTGGGTACATGGGATGAAAGTGTTATGTCTTACCGTGGGAGGTCCTAGGGACATGGTGAAAATGTAATCATGGTGGAAACGTTTGTCCTAGGAAGTCAGCCGAGGTCATAGTAGTGATGATGGTAACTGTAATGGTTATCTAGCGAAGGACCGAACATAAGGAGGTGAACTGGAGATGAAAGATACTCAAGATAAAATAGGATACTGTCAACTATCATTAGGCTTACTCTATGAAGATAGTACGGAATACGACAATAACGGAGAAGTGTATCCTGTATCAAAACAAGAGATATCACATATGAAGAACACCAATAGATTTGTAGTACATGAAAAGTTACTTGAAGCAATCGTAGAAGATGCCAATATAGAAAAGGCGATTCAAAGGGTTGTGAGCAATAAGGGGAGTGGTGGTGTAGATAAAATGCAAGTCGCAGAAGTTCGTACGCATTTCGCACAACACTGGTCTTATCTAAAGAAACTTATCATGGAGGGACATTATAGTCCGCAAGCCGTCAAAAGAGTAGAAATACC
>NZ_NFLD01000025.1:0-42769 GCF_002160725.1 Massilimicrobiota sp. An142
GGCTTGTCTTCTTGACAATAGAAGGATTGCTTGTAACACCTACGATAGGCATATAAGCAACGGCTTCCTTAATTTCTTCTAAATCAACTGTATCAATAATAAATTCCATAATCTTCTCCCTATAAACTTTGTTCTGTTCTTCCAATAATATCATCTTGTGTTGCTTTTGATAACACATTAAAGAAAGCTGAATATCCTGCCACTCGCACAATTAAATCCTTATGCTTTTCTGGATGTTTTTGAGCATCAATTAAAGTTTCTTTAGACACAACATTATATTGAACATGATATCCTTCTAATCTATTAAAGAATGTTTTCATCAACATTTCTAATTTCTGTTTATTTTCTTCTGTTGATAACATCTGTGGTGTTACTTTCTGATTCAATAAAACACCACCCGTAATTTCATGAGTTGGTAATTTGGACACAGATTTAAAGACCGCTGTTGGACCACTTTTATCACAACTATGCGCTGGTGAACATCCTTCTGCCAATGGTGTATGAGCATGTCTGCCATCTGGTGTTGCCATCGTTCCAAATCCCTGCCCTACATTAGCGGAAATAGAGGATGTTCCAGCATAACGAATACCTCCAATTGGCCCTCTACCATAACGCGTATTTGGATACTTTTTCATTTCATCAATATAAGATGCATAGGCATCAACGACCAACTGATCCACTTCATCATTATCATTACCATATTTAGGCGCTTCTTCAATCAACATTCTTTGAATTCTTTGACTTTCTTCACTTTGAAAATCATCAACTAAAGCATCCCATAATTGTTGTTGAGTGATTTTCTTTTCATCAAAGACAAGTTTCTTAATTGCTGCCAGACTATCAGCCATATTCGCAATACCTACCTGCAATCCTGAAATGAAATCATAGACAGCTCCACCTTCTTTAATTGTCTTTCCACGACCAATACAATCTTCAGTAAGGGCTGAGCACAAAACATCAGGAACATCTTTTTCAGAAGCTAAATCAATTGCATTTTCAACAATCACACTCATACGTGTTAATTCTCTAACCACCTGATCCCATGCCTGCATCAATTCTTCATAAGATTTCATTTCTGTAAAATAACCACATTCTTTTACAAAACGTTTTCCAGAAGTCATATCCACCCCATTATTCATCGCAATTAATAAAATTCTTGGGAAATTCATATAACTCATACCTGTACAACGATAACCCCATTTTCCTGGCACTGCTGTTTCCACGCAACCAATTGCAGAATAGTTATAAGCATCTTCTTCTTTGACACCTTTTTCAATAAATGAAGGAATAATCACTTCATCATTATTAAAGGCTGGCATACCAGTTCCTAATTTCATCACTTCAATAGCTTCATCAAAGAATTCCTGATTGATATGAGCATGGTATCTCACCGTTAAGTTTGGCTGAGGCAATCTTGTTTGTGCCACTGACTTCAAAACTAAGAAAGATAATTGATTCACCGCATCTTTTTTATCTGTTGTCTGTCCTCCAATTGTCACATTTTGATACATTGGGCTTCCAGCACTTGAAAATGTATGAGCCTGACTACGGACTTTATTGATTGTGAGAGTTTTAATCCATAAATTTGTCAATAATTCAACTGCTTCATCTTCTGTGATAATATTGTTATCTAAATCATGTTTTAAATAAGGATACATATATTGATCAAAGCGACCATATGATAATGAATGTCCATTAGATTCAATCTGTAAAATCAATTGAATAAACCATACTGATTGAATCGCTTCATGAAATGTTTGAGCTGGCTGATAAGGCACTTTGTCACAAATACGACTGATTTCCAATAATTCTTCTTTTCTTTTTCCTGTTTCTTTTTCAGCTTTTTCTTTTGCTAGAACACTAAAACGCTTTGCAAATGTTTTGACTGCTTCAATAACAATCAATACTGCATTATAAAATTGATATTTATTAAGATTTTCAGGAACACATAAATCCAAATGATTTTTGATATCTAAAACTCTGTCTTCATAACCTTTTAAACCGATTTCTAAGACTTTTTGATATTCAACAGCCAAATGAGCATCTCCTGAATTCAGTTTTCCTTCCATACCAAAAAATCCTGTTTCCATAAAGACACTGACTTCTTCAGGAAGTAAAGCTTCACCTTTAGCTCTTAGATTATTATTTTCCCAAAATGGCGCAATAGAACGTAAAGCTTCTTTTGTTTCTTCTGTAATATAGAAAACATCTCCATCACGTTTTTCAAATGTATCTAATTCATCCATAACAAACTTCATTGTATACTCAGGAAAGATCGGTGCATCTTTATTTGATGAAGCCTGATTTCCTACAATTAAAGTTTCATCTTCAATATAAATAGACATTTTTTCCAATATGTTTTTTAACATATAGGCACGTTTCATGACAGGTGTCTGATTCTTATATTTCTCATAAGCTTCTGTCACAAGCAATGCACGCTGAGCATCAATATAAGGTTTCTTATCCAATACAGCTTCTCTAAAATGATTCATACGTGGTGTTAAATCACCAAAATGTTCAACATTCTTCATTTTTCTTCTCCTTTTTATTTCATTTGAAAGTTTTATGTGTTTCATTTTCAAATATATCTTAACATATATCTAATTAAAGTCAATATTTATTTGAACAAAAACATATTATATTTCATTTGAAACTTATTTATTTACTATTTAAAACATTTGTGATAACATATAGTCAAAAGGAGAATGACTATGACAAAAGGTATCATTTTTAATATTCAAAAATTTAGTATTCATGATGGCCCTGGTATCCGTACAACAGTCTTTTTAAAAGGTTGTCCATTAAGATGTGAGTGGTGTTCTAATCCGGAATCACAAAATGAAAATATACAGATTCTATGTCATCACGACACATGTTTACATTGTTGCCATTGTGTAAAAACTTGTCCTCAACAAGCAATCTCATTTCAGGATGGATATATCCATGTTCATTTTGATCAATGTATTGGTTGTTTACAATGTGTTCAGCAATGTCCTTCACATTCTTTATCATGTGAAGGAGAGTATCAGGACATTGATGAAATTGTTCGTATCTGCAAACAGGATCTTCCTTTTTATGAAGAATCTCAAGGTGGCGTGACGATTTCTGGTGGTGAAGGTATGGGACAACCCCAATTCGTTGAAGCACTCATTCAGGCATTAAAAAAAGAACATATCCATACTGCAATTGAAACAACAGGATATGTTCCAGAAGAAACATTTCAACATTTAGCTCCACAGTTTGACCTTTTATTATTTGATGTCAAACACCACGACAGTCAACAACATTTCTTAAAAACTGGCGTTCATAATGAACTGATTATAAAAAACTTAACCTGGGCTTTTCAACAGGGTATAGACATATTACCACGTATCCCTGTCATTCCTGATTTCAATTATTCTTTAGAAGATGCAAGAGGACTTGCTGGAATGTTACATAAGATTGGATTAAAACGTGTGCAACTCTTGCCTTTCCATCAATTTGGTGAAAAAAAATATGACATGTTGAATAAAGAATATACCTATAAAAATCAAAAAGCCCTCCATAATGAGGACTTAAAAGATTATCAGCAAATTTTTATTGATGAAGGTTTAGATTGTTTTATTTAGGAGCATTGCTCCTTTTATTATACCTTTTTGACAATCACATTTTGACTTTGTAAATATTCTTCACTTTCTTGAGGAATCATTCCATCTGTAACAACACAATAGACATCTTGTGTGGGCAATAAATTAACCAAACCTACTTGTTGAAACTTAGAAGACTCTGTCACAACAATCACATGAGCAGCCTGACGAGCCATATCTCGCACTGTTTCACTACGCATATAATCATTTCCAGTAAATCCCGTATTTTTTGAAAAACCATCTGTACCAATAAAAAACTTATCAACAAAGAACGCTTCAACGCAACGTCTTGTCATTGGACCTACAACAACCTGTGCTTCTTTTTGATATTCTCCGCCAAGTAAAATCAGTTTGACTTGAGAATATTGACGAATGTAATCAGCAATAAAAGAAGAATTCGTAATAATTGTAACATCTTTTTTTGTTGAAGCAATCTCTTGAGCTAGTAAGGCACAACAGGAACCAGATTCAATCATAATTGTTTCACCATCTTCAATCATCTGACAAGCTGATTTGGCTAATTGTTGTTTAATATCATAATGATAGGCTAATCTATTATTCATATCATCCTGTCCATTCAGCGTCGCAAAGCCATGTTCTCTAACAATCAATCCTTTTTTCTCTAGCATATCCAAATCTTTACGTATTGTCACTTGTGACACACCAAGATTTTGAGATAATTCTGTAACATCCACTTTATTCTTTTCAGTTAATAACTCCAATATTTTTGTATGACGCAATTCCATTTTCTTCATATTCATCACCTTAACATTTAGATTATCACATTCAACTTTCAAACGCAACTTTATATACCAAAGAAAAAAAGTAATCCGAAGATTACTTTTCATCATACACAAAATGTGTCTGTTAAAGGATAGAATATATCATAGTTACAAGTATGTCTAGATCTAATCTGGCTTTTTAATCTAAAATGACGATGAATAGGAGTATGAGGGCAACTATTTCTATCATTCATATCCTCTTTTATTCTTTATATATCTTTACACGCTTAGATATATCGGTTAGGATTTGCTAACTTTTAGATATTATTAATAGTTAGCTTTAACTAACTCTATAATCAGTATACTATATATAATAAATTTGTCAATAGTTTTTATGATTTTTTAATCAATAAATTCATTGTTTTCCTTGTTGATTCAGCTATCAAAACATATTAAAAAAGATGTTATAAAACATATCATCTATAACATCTCTTGATTATGATCCTCTTCAATACTTTTCTATGAACAACTTATTGATTGAATATGATAACCAGCACTTTTTACAGCCTGATATAGCTCATTATCATTGATTTCTCGATCATAGAAAATCGTCGCTGTCTGTGATTGAAGATCAACCTTTGCACTAACTCCATCAATCTTATTTATAGCATCCATGACCTGTTTGGCACAGTGATCACAATGCATTCCTTCAATTTTTAATAATTTCTTCCCAATAACAGGTGAAGTCAATTTCTTTTCTTGCATATCTAAACTTTCATGACTTCCTCCACAACATGCTCCTTCACCTTTAAAATGTTTTATACTTCCTTTTAATGCAAATCCTAATAAGACAATCACAATAATGATAATAATGGCATCAACCATGACGATCCCTTCTTTCCTGGAACTTTAAATCACGACGCTTATGAAACCACTTCTTTATTCGTTGAAATCCTAGAAAGGCTAACATTCCTATAATATAAACACCAATCACAATGATGAACATATAAAACATTGAACCTGTTGAATTACCCATCTATAATTTCCTTTCTTTTTTCATTTTATCAGCAAAATATGTTTCTTTTAAATGACTCAAATCTCCACACCCACTACATCCATCGCATATTCCACGACATCCATTTTGTGTCCCATTCTTCTTTTGACGATGTCGCTGAAAAATGACAAATCCACAATATCCTATTATTAATATAAGTACAATCATATCTGCCATTTCTTTCAACTCCTTTGATATGTCAAAACTGGACACCAAGGTATCCAGTTATTTGATTATGAATTCACTTGAACCGATCTTCTTGAATAAACTTTTTGATTTTTATATGGATCAGGTCTAAACAATAAGAATAATATCACAGCTGCTAAGACAAATGCAATAGCAGTCCAGATTCCAAAGGCTCCTCCCATCAGGAATGTTCCAATCTGATAAATACATAAACATACAACATAAGCGAAGACATTTTGGAAAATGATGGCAAACCAGAACCATTTACGAGATTGCATCTGTTGAGCCATAGTTGCAATAGCCGCAAGACATGGTGAATCTAATAAGTTGAAAATCAAGAATGATAAAGCAGATAAAGTTGTAGGGAACCATGCTTGGACACCTTGAGCAACATTGACTGCATCTTCGACATCTCCAGCAACATTCGCCAATAATCCCATTGTTGAAACAATCGCTTCTTTCGCTGTAAATCCTGAAAGCGAAGCAGCCACTGCCTGCCAGTTTCCAAATCCAAGTGGTGCAAAGATTGGAGCAATCAATCCACCAATCATTGCTAATAAACTATCGCCACTCTCTACTAGTCCAAATTGTCCATCTACAAATCCATAAGCACCTAAGAACCACATCACAACACAAGCTAAGAACAAGATTGTTCCAGCTTTAATAATAAATCCTTTTAATCTTTCCCATACATGTAATAAAACTGTTTTGGCAGATGGAATATGATATTGTGGCAATTCCATAACAAATGGTGCAGGTTTTCCAGAGAATGGTTTTGTTTTCTTCAAAATAATAGCAGCAACCAATACGGCAACAATTCCCATAAAGTACATCATTGGCGCAACAAATGAACTTTCTGTATATCCAGCTGCTTCTCCTGCAATCACACCACCCATCAGTGCAATAACAGGAAGCTTCGCACCACATGGAATGAAAGTGGCTGTCATGATTGTTAAACGACGATCATTATCCTGTTCAATTGTTTTAGAAGCCATGATTCCTGGAATACCACATCCTGAAGAAATTAATAATGGAATAAAGCTCTTTCCAGATAATCCAAAATGTCTAAACACACGATCCATCACAAATGCAATACGAACCATGTATCCACAATCTTCTAAAATGGATAGGAATAAGAATAAAATAGCCATCTGTGGTACGAAACCAAGTACAGCTCCTAAACCACCAATAATTCCATCGACAACAAGTCCCTGAACAACTTCTCCAGTTCCAATACTTGTCAAGAAAGATCCAACAGCATCCTGAATGGCCACAACAAAGACATCATTTGTCCAATCTGTCACCCAAGTTCCTACTGTTGTGACAGATACATAATAAACAATAAACATCACAGCAATAAAAATAGGAATACCTAAAATACGATTTGTCACAATTTTATCAATTTTATCTGATACTGTTAATTTTTCTCCACCTTTTTTTACAGTTGTAGAAATAATTTTTTGAATAAATTGATAACGTTCATCAGTGACAATACTTTCCATATCATCATCATGTTTCTTTTCCAATGCTTCACGTTGTTGATCAATAAGAGTTTTATTCTGAATTTGATTTCCAATACTTTCAACAACTTTACTATCATTTTCCAATAATTTAACAGCATACCATCTCTTTTTACCTTCACTTATAGAAACAGGAAGCAATTTTTCAACTTCTGCAATAGCTTTTTCCAATTCAGAAGAGAAGATATCTTTTGGTAAAGCCACTTCTTTTTTACGCGCAACTTTAATTGCTTCATCAATCAAAGCATTTAACCCTGTCTGTTTTAAAGCAGATGTTTCAATAATTGGACAGTTTAATAACATTGAAAGACGTTTTGTATCAATCTTGATATTTCTTTTTTTCAATAAATCTGCCATATTTAAAGCAATCACAACCGGTACCCCAGTTTCAATCAATTGTGTTGTTAAATATAAGTTTCTTTCAATATTTGTAGCATCAACCAAATTAATAATAACATCTGGATTTTCATTTAAAATATAATCACGGCTGACCACTTCTTCTAATGTATATGGTGAAAGAGAATAAATACCAGGTAAGTCGGTAATAATGATATCTTCATCTTTTCTCTTCCCTTTTAATTTTCCTTCTTTTTTCTCTACTGTAACACCAGGCCAGTTTCCAACATATTGGTTCGCTCCAGTAAGAGCATTGAACATTGTTGTCTTTCCACAGTTAGGGTTACCAGCAAGAGCAATTTTCATATTCATAATCCAATACCCCCTCTATTTCACTTGGACACACTGCGCATCCATTTTTCTTACAGATAATTCATATCCTCTGACTGTAATTTCTACAGGATCACCTAATGGTGCAACTTTTCTAATATATAGACTCGTTCCTTTAGTGATTCCCATATCCATGATGCGTCGTTTATAAGCACTGTCCCCTTCTATTTTTGTAACAGTGACTGTACTTCCAACTTTCGCTTCACTTAAATTCATCATCATCTCTCCTCCCTTTTCAAATACCCTAAAAGCTATACCATGATATGACGTGCCATATCTTTGTTAATGGCAATTCTAGAATCTTTAATATTGACAATGACATTACCTTCAATGGCAGATAAAACAGTAATTTCACTTCCAGCAACGAAACCAAGATTTTCCAAAAAACGCCTTGTTTCTTCATTGCCACCTATTCTGCGAATTGTATTCACTTCTCCAACACCAGCTAATGTTAATGGCATCATAATCATCCCTTCTTTATATTAGTGTATGCTAACTCTTTGTTAAAAATATAAGTTAGTCTTTACTAACCACATCATTAGAATACTCTCATTTCCTATCATTGTCAATATATATAAGCAAAAAAGTAGCTATTTTCATATATTCATGTATAATAATTTCTTTAGTTAACTTGATTTCAATTATCATTATATTCATTGAAAACCTCATTAAACATGCATTTTGTGATAAAATACTCTTATATGATAATTTTGTTATTCTTATTTCGACATTAAAATGTCATATATTAAATCAGTATTTCATATCATTTATTAATATAATGTTCAACTATTTAGTATTCTAAATCACACACCCTCATCTTTTATAAACCCAAAATATTCTATTTTATAAGTACTTAGAAGATTATAAAGCAAGAAAAAATAGAGTTAACCATGGCCAACTCATAATATATGATAATATTGTAAAAGCTTTTACACCATATTTAGGAGGAAAATTTTATGAGAACAAACAAATTTACAAAAGGGCATAAAATCAAATGTACATTAGATTATACAGTGTCTTTAGTTAGTGGTCGTGTCCTTAATGGTGGACATATTACCAATACTGAACATGTCACAATTGTAAGATGATTATGTTAGAATTATGTTTTGATATCAATACATATCATATTTTGAAAATTCTTCAAGCTGAAAATGTTATTGATTCTTTTCATCGGATTATATATTTATATGATGATTTATCCATTGGTTCTTTGAATGTTAAAAATCTAGGAGAACGTATAACTTCATTACAAAAGTTAAAAGTCAATTATGATTTTCATAGGATGATTAAAAATTATAAAGACATATTATCACAACTCAAAAATCATCAGCAAATCAGAATATGGACTTCATCTTATGCCCATGAAAAAATAGGATTTTATATTATATGCTATATCTTATATCAATTAAAACTTTATGATAAACAGATATATTTATGTCAATCTGCCAAACTTCATAACAACAAATATGTAACGATGTTTTTAACTGCACCTGATGATTTTGTAACCTTGATGAAAAAAGCTGAAATCATAGACCCAAGTCAATATATCAAATTTGCTGAAAAATTGATTCAAGAAAATGCACCCTTAAGATTAAAAATAAATAACCAAATTGTTTCGGTACAAATTAATTATTTTGATAATATGATTCTATCATACAGAGAACAGTTCCCAAATATATCTAATCAAGATTTATGCAGTCACATATTATTTGATTATCATAAACAAAATTTTGCATTGATGAGAGATGATATGATATTGAATAGAATAAAATATTTGAAAAACAATCACTAGTTAAAAAGTCCTCACATAGTCAAATCAACTATATGAGGACTTTTTTATTAATCAATTTGCCATTGAGCACTCTCATTTTGTAAATCAAGCATATGACGATAGAGTCCATTTTGCTTATATAATTGTTCTGGACTTCCTTCTTCTTTCACTTTTCCATCTTCTAAAACAATGATTTTATCTGCAGATTGAACAGTTCGCATACGATGTGCAATAACCAGCACAGTTTTTTTGGCTAATAGTCTTGATAAAGCTTCTTGAATCTTTGTTTCGTTTTCAACATCAAGACTAGCAGTTGCCTCATCTAATAAAATGATAGGTGCATCTTTTAAAAGTGCTCTTGCAATTGAAATTCTTTGTCTTTCTCCTCCAGATAGTTTTGCACCATTTTCACCAATAAGGGTGTCATAACCATTTGGTAGTTTTTGAACAAATTCATCACAATTTGCCGCTTTTGCAGCTTGATATACTTCTTCGTCCGTTGCGTTTCTTTTTCCCAGACGAATATTTTCTTTAATGCTGTCATCAAATAAAACAACGTCTTGAAATACCATGGAATAGTCACTCAACAAAACTTCAGGATCAACTTCATTTATGTCAACACCACCAACTGTTATCTTCCCCTTTTGAACATCAAATAGACGTGCAGCTAGTTTAGCACAGGTACTTTTACCAGAACCAGACGGTCCAACTAAAGCCGTCACTTCACCTTCCTTTGCTGTAAAACTGACATCTTTTAAAACATCTTGTAGATCATAGGCAAAGGAAACATGATGAAACTCAATGTTATGTCCTTTTGGTTCAAAGGTTTCTTTTCCTGACGCAACAGGTGTATCATAAATTTCCATCATACGATTTGCTGATACCTGTGATACAAACATCTCTGCAATTAATGCTAAACTTTGGTCAAATGGTGCATAAATTCTTGTAATAACCAACAAAAACATAAACAGTATCATGAAGTCAACTTGCCCTTGAACAATCAAATGTGCTCCAACCAAAATTGTCGTTGCTACACCTAAACGCATGATAACACTTGCAGCATTCACAAATATACCCGCCACAAGTTCTCCTTTTACCATTACCTTTTCATGCTCATCAATTTTTTGATATAGACCTCGAAGATAAGTCTTTTCTTGATTTGTAGCTCTAATTTCTCTAACATTTTCTAATGTTTCCTGGATTCCATCAGATACCTTAATTGCAGCTTGTTTAAGTTTTTCAGAGACTTTTGAAGTCCATTTGCGTGAACCAAACAAAAGTCCAAATGCGACAGGTACACCCCAAAGACAGGCTATCGCTAAACGCCAATCATAAATAAATAGGAAAACAGCAATAATACCAGTTGAAATATAAGATCCATACAAATAACCTAAAACATGTGACCAGACATGTTCCATACGATTGACATCTCCCATGATTGTTTCTGTTAAATCAGCAATATCCTTTTTATTAAAATATCCTAAAGGTAATTGACGAAGTTTTTCAGCCAATGCAATTCTAGTAGCTTTTACTTCCCCATAAACAAGTCCATAAGTGGCTGTATACTGTTGAAGATGCGTTACAAATGATAAGAATACAAATGCAACTAATAAAATTAAAATTGTTATTGTATTCATTTCTGTTTGATTACCAATAAAAACTGCCGCCAAATCTTTCATCAGTAAATATAATACACTGACACCACCCATAACAACAATATTTACTATAACTGTCCAAAATGTTCCCTTTTTGACATTCTGAACGCCTTTCTCTGTTAAGGCATATTTTCGCTTAAAATTTTTTCCAAACATCTACGCTGCCTCCTTTCCACTTGTGATTTTCCATTTCACTGCTTGATTATAATCAGTCCACATCTTATGATATAGACCATTTTTATCTAATAATTCTTTATGAGTACCTTCTTCAATTATATGTCCCTCTTCTAAAACAATAATTTTATCCGCATTGACAATAGTTGATAAACGATGAGCAATCATGATAACTGTTCGATCTTTGCATAAAACACTAAGAGCTTTTTGAATTAAAACTTCATTCTCAGGATCAGCAAATGCAGTAGCCTCATCCAATACCACGATTGGAGCATTCTTTAAAATGGCACGAGCTAAAGCGATACGTTGCTGTTCCCCTCCAGAGAGATAAGTACCTTCACTTCCAATGATCGTATGGACACCGTTCGGTAGTTTATCAATAATATCCTTACATCTTGCAGCCTTTAATGCATGCATAACATCATCATCTGAGGCGTTAGGATTAGCAATTTTAACATTTTCCAAAATTGATGTTTTAAAAAGCTTTGTATTTTGGAAAACAAAAGCAACCTGATCCATGAGAACATGCTGGTCAATTTCTTTAACATTAACATGACCTACCTCAACTACACCCTCGCTTACATCCCAGAATCGTGGAATCAAACTGGCAGCCGTTGTTTTACCACCTCCTGAGGGACCAACAAGTGCAACAGTTTGACCTGGTTCAACTCTAAAGGATATATGTGATAACGCAGGTGTCCTTGAGCCTTCATAGGTAAAACTGACATCTTTGAAAATCACGCTATTGTCTTCTGGCATTTTTGGATGAATACACTTTTCAAGTGTTGGTGCTTTCATTACTAAATCAATACGGCTTAGTGCTGTACTTGCCAGCATAATGCCCGATGATGCAAACATAATCTTTGCCAATGCAGTCGAAATGATAGCAGAAAAAACAGCATAGAATACGAAATTTATGACAAGATTGCTGAAGTTCCCATCATGTAATGTACTTGGAACTAGAAAAATGACAAGTGGTACTAAAAAGATAAAGGCTCCTTCAGTAAATGTCAGGTTAATTGATTGGGGAACACGACAAACTTCTCCCTGATAATATTCAGCCTTATTGCTATATTCTTCAATTGCTTTTTTAAAAGTCTTAAATGAATAAACTGTCTGTTGAAAAATCTTAACAACCGGAACACCTCTGACATACTCTGTTCCTGCTTTTGTCATTCTATCCTGTGCAGCCTGATATTCTTCCATCAGTTTAGCATTTTTACCTCCCATCATGGAAAACATAGCAACGATGGATATAACCGCTGATAATAGACAAGCCGCTCCCATACGCCAATCAAATACAAACATTAAGATGACCATACCAGCAAATAACACGATTGTTCCAATGATATCCGCCAAATTGTGTGCCAAAAGCGTTTCCGTATCATTAGCAGCACTATCAAGTCTTCCTCTAATAAGTCCCGAAGCATTATTATCAAAATAACCAAGAGGTGCTTTCATGATATGATTCATCCCAATTTTTCGAATATTCTCCGCAGTTCTAAAAGCTGCCAAATGGGTACATAACAAACCAATAAAATAAAGCACAATCCCCAGCATAGCAAAGCCAAAGGCAATCCATCCATAGGTTTGGACATTTTGAACTTTGCTGAAATTTGGCATTGCTACAATCAAATCTCTCACAACAAGCCAAATACAAACATATGGCACAATACTACAAAACATCGAAATTGCTGACAAAGCAAGACCAACAAAAGTCAATGCTTTATAGTTTCCAGCATAAGCTAATAAAATTGATATTGTTCTCTTTTTCTTATCTTTCATCTTATCCCTCCTGTATCAACGCTCACTGTTGTTAGCATAAGCTAACTGTAGAGGTAAAAAATTGCAGGTTGCTGCATTCATTTATTTTTCTTCCATTAATGCTAACCAACCAGCAGTATAAAATGCTCGAAGTTGTCCTACATCACGCATAGCTTGATTTTTGGGAATATCATGAATAACAACTTCAAAGATTCCTCCAAACATGCCACTTGCAATAATATGACATAAAGTCCTGTCAAGTCTAGGTACCTTATGTCCCAATTCTCTAAGAACATCTATATATTTAAGCGTATATTCCACTTCAACCTCAACAATGTTATGAACAAAATTTTCATAACTTGTACCTTCTGCCTTTAATAATAAAAGTTTGAACGGTTCTCGATGATCACAGATATAATCAACCATCCAGTCTACACATGCGCTCGATTCGATTCCCATATGTGAAGGTTGTTCATCTTTTGGCAAATCAGCAAATTGGAGTTGTGCTTGCATGAAATGGGCCATCAAAGCCTGTGCATGAGGTTCGACAATCGAAGCGAACAAAGCCTCCTTACTAGAAAAATACCCGTAAAATGCCCCTGTTGTCACCCCGGCATGTTTAACAATTTGGCGTAAAGAAGCTCCTCTAAATCCTTTTTCCAAAAACTCATCAATAGCCGCCTGTTGAATTTTATTCAGTGTCAAATTTGATGTATCTTGCATTTCTACCTCCATATGTAACAGTGTTATATAACACTGTTATAATACACCTATATTCTTCTTTTTGTCAAGGAAAAATAAAAACACGTCCCTGTTCATCTCTTATTTGACAAACCAGAATTGACTAAAAAATCTATTATTGATGTTCATGAAAAGACTTGAAAATTCTCCACTTTCAAGTCTATACGCTTCTTTAATTTTGGGACTGATAAATTTCAAATACATCTCCTTCTACAAATAATGTCATTGTCCCCTCTGTATCAGCCTGAGTTTTTAAAATAGGCATAGCCAAATAAAGCGTTCTTGTCTGTCCCGCTAATATACTGCCACTTTCTGAAATTGATTGATGATCCTCACTCTCTAAAATAATTTGAGAATGAATGATTTCATCATTCATTTGATATTCACAATAAATATACTCTGCAGGATCTATATCCAGGGATGATTGATTTTGAATTTCTAATGACAACACAACAAAAATCTGGTCTTCACGATCGGTAGGATGATAACTATAAAAGAATCCTTTTTGTGATGGCTCAATACGTTCACTTTCCTGGCAATCTAATATGGTGATTTGTAAATTGGAACAGTTTATCACATCACCAATAGACTTCACTTGATTATCTTCCTGTACTTCTTCTAAAGAAAAAGTATATTGATAATCTTTTTGGTTCATAACTTGAAGAGCTAGCTGTGCCTGTTGTTTCGTATTATTTTTGGCGACTTCACAATAAAGATGTATATAGCGTTCTTCTTGTGGTTTTAAAGTATCTGTGGTACTCATTTGTGTATAATGGATTGATTCTATAGCCAACTGAACATCATGTTTTTCATTATTTAATTCAATGTTTCCACTATATAAATCTGATAACTCATACTCATTTTCTGATAAATTATGAGTTCTCACGATAATATCAATAAATATATGTTGATTATCCGCTGGCTTTAAATATTGATATGTTCTATTTTTATTAGCAGGTGCAATCTCATCGGTCAATGACGTTTTTATCATTTCAAATTCCAACTGATTATCAATTGTATAAACCTCTGTCATTTCCAGCTCTGTTTGTGTTGGTGTCACTTTTGTTTCCGTCGATTTTGGAGAAGAGCACCCTGATAGCATGAAAGCTACCAGCAAAATGATTATTTTCTTCATAAATATCAGTCCCCTTTGACAATATTTTACCATAAATGAATCTTTTAGCAAAAAAAAATAATCTCTTCTATAAATAAAAGGCTAAGTCAAAATTTGATTTAGCCTTATTTAATCACTCTTACTCTAATAACATTTTCTAAAGTTTCTAATTCTTCTAACCCTGCAATATCTTGTGTATCAATCATTGTATAAGCATACTCACCCTTAGCTTTATTGACCATATTTTCAATATTGATATGTTTATTCGCAAGAATTGTCGCAAATTGAGCTAACATATTAGGAACATTTTTATGAATTAAACAAATACGATATTGTGTTGTGCGTGGTTCTTTCACTGAAGGAAGATTCACAGAATTTGTAATATTTCCATTTTCTAAATAATCCATCATTTCTCTAACAGCCATGATTGCACAATTATCTTCTGATTCAGGTGTAGACGCACCTAAATGAGGCATCACAATCACATCTTTTTGATCAATGATATCTTCTGTCGCAAAGTCTGTTATATATTTTTTGATTTTCCCCTGAGCAATTCCATCTAGAATATCCTGAGAGTTCACCAAATCTGCTCTAGCAAAGTTCAGAATACGAACTCCATCTTTCATTTTTTGAATACTTTCTTGATTGATCATTCCTTTTGTTTCTGGCGTACTTGGCGCATGCAATGTAATATAATCACATTCAGTGAAAATCGTATCAACATTTTGAGCATTTTTGACCCATTTACTCATACCCCATGCTGCATCTACTGAAATATATGGATCATAGCCATAGACTTCCATCCCTAACTTAATCGCTGCATTCGCCACATTGACTCCAATAGCTCCTAAACCAATAATCCCTAATTTCTTACCATCAATCTCAGGACCTACAAACTGACTTTTCCCCTTTTCTACCAGTTTTCCTACATTTTCCTGTCCTTTTAAAGTTTTGACCCAGTCAATGCCTTCAACAATCTGTCGTGAAGATAAAAACAAGGCACATAAAACCAACTCTTTAACAGCATTCGCATTTGCGCCTGGTGTATTAAAAACAACAATCCCCTGTTCACTGCACTTTTCAATAGGAATATTGTTGACACCTGCTCCTGCACGTGCAATAGCTTTTAATGATTGTGGAAACTCATAATCATGTAACGTAGCAGAACGGACAAGAATTCCATCTTCATCCTTCTGATCTTCTCCAACAAGATAATCCTGATTAAATAACGCTGTCCCTACTGAAGAAATCTTATTCATTAATTTGATTTTATACATTTTCATCACCTATTTTCTTCTTCAAATTTTTTCATAAAGGCAACTAATGTTTCAACGCCTTCTTTTTCCATTGCATTATAAATAGAAGCTCGAATACCTCCTACAGAACGATGACCTTTTAAATTCGTCATCCCTGCTGCTACTGATTCCTTCACAAACTTTGCATCTAAATCCTTATTAGGACAAGTAAAAGTCACATTCATTAAAGAACGATTATCTGGATCACTATGCGCAATATAAAAGTCTGACTGATCTAAATAATCATATATTAACTTTGCTTTTTCTTCATTTCTTTTTTTCATAGCTTCTAACCCACCTAAAGAATCAATCCATTTTAAGACTTCTCCTAATACATAGATTGAAAAAGTTGGTGGTGTGTTATACATAGAATCATTTTGAGCGATTGTATCATATTCCATCAGCACTGGAATTTTTTCCTGATGGTCCTTGATTAAATCTTCTCTGACAATCACAACTCCCAATCCTGCAATCCCCATATTTTTCTGTGCTCCAGCATAAATCATGCCATAATCATTCACATTGATTGGCTGAGATAAAATATTAGAAGACATATCAGCCACAATAGGTATTCCATGTGTATCTGGAACATACTTCCATTCCGTACCATAAATGGTATTATTTGAACATAAATGCACATAAGAAGCATCTTCTCTTATATCTAATTCATCTTGAGTTGGAATATGTTTAAAGTTCTGTGCACTGCCATCATAAACAATATGCACATCACCAAATTTCTTTGCTTCCTGAGCAGCTTTCTTTGAAAAAGATCCTGTAATGATATAATCAGCTTTTCCATTTTTCATCAAATTCAGTGGAATCGTTGAAAATTGTTGTGTCGCCCCACCTTGAATAAATAATATCTGATAATCATCAGGAATATTCATTACCTTTTTTAACATAGCTTTTGTTTCATTAAAAATGTCAAGATAGGATGATGATCGATGACTCATTTCCATTACGCTCATCCCACTATCGTTATAGTTCAACATTTGAGAAGCGATTTTTTCTAATACAGATACAGGTAATGTTGATGGACCTGCTGAAAAGTTATAAACTCTTTTTGTTGTCATATCGACACCCTCCTTTTTAAAATATTGATGTCATTATATATGATTTATACAAATTTATCAAATGATTTTATAATTTTTCATAATTTGCAATTATTTTTATATAAATTGTATACAATTTCATCCATTTATCACCCATCCTTTAAACTATATTCATCTTTATAACAAAAAAGAACTAGCTTTTCACTAGTTCATCTGTAATGTTGCTTCACGAATATAATTGCCTACATCCTGTGGCTGATGAGCATCAGAAGCATAAATCAAATCCACATGATTGTCTTTAAAAATCTGTAAAAGTTCCTGAGATAATCCCATATCCGGATGATGATAACGATAATAACATCCCACATTGTTTTCAGCTTTCATATGATGTGCTTTTAAAAGCTCTGCCATCTTTTGATAAGTTGGCTTTAAATCATATGTAGGATAGATCTGAAAAAGTTTAATCGTATCTGGATGTGCCAGTTGGGTAAATAATTGTGATTCTATTAATTGAAAGACAAGTTCGTAATAACGTTTATAGATATCATTGGCATCATAGCGATTCCATAATAAATCTTTTGAAAAACTCATATCATATAAGATACCATCAATAGAATGAATAGCACCTACCAGAAAATCAAAAGAATATTGTCCTAATAATTCTTTTAAAAAGTTCTCATACTCTGGAACATAACAGACTTCTAATCCATATTTCACTTTAACAGGCAAGTCCATTTGTTGGATATCTTTCATTAAATCAATGAAATCACTTAAATGATCTTTAAATTTCATGTCTTTATTTGCTAACCATGTCTTTTGTACATCGTATTGTTTGAGTCTTTCATAGATAGGTTCAAATTCAATAAAACGATGTGTATGATCTAAAATCTGAATTTCATCTAATCCTTTTTGATGTGCTGCTTCTACAAATTGTAAAACATATTCTTTTGTGAGTGGCCCATTTTCTAGATGCATATGTCCATCAATATACTTCATTATTTCATCAACTCCTTTGATTTATTATATGAAGATATTTGAGATTTGTAAAATCTTATCATCAATTATTTTTTCATGATATAATCATTTTAGAGGTGATCAATATGCCACAATGGTGGAAAGAAGAAATTGTTTATCAAATTTATCCAAAAAGTTTTCAAGATAGTAATCATGATGGAATCGGTGATATTCAAGGAATCATTCAAAAACTTGATTATTTAAAAGATTTAGGTGTCACTATGCTTTGGATTTGTCCTATTTATTGTTCTCCTATGGATGATAATGGCTATGATATTGCTGATTATTATCAGATTCATCCTGATTTTGGAAGTATGAAAGATGTCGATGAACTGATTGTCAAAGCGAAAGAAAGAGATATCAAAATCATTATGGATCTTGTTATTAATCATACATCCGATGAACATGCCTGGTTTCAGGAAGCATTAAAAAATCCTGATAGTCCTTATCGACAATATTATATTTTTAAAGAAGGTCAAGATAACCAGCCTCCTACAAACTGGCGTTCTGTTTTTAGTGGTTCTGTTTGGGAAAAAGTCCCTCATGAAGATAATATGTATTATTTTCATTCTTTTTCTAAAAAGCAACCTGATTTAAACTGGGAAAATCCACAAATGAGAGAAGACATCTATCGCATGATTAACTGGTGGTTAGATAAAGGAATTGCAGGATTTAGAGTAGACGCTATTAACTTTATAAAAAAGGATCAATCCTGGCAAAATGGTCCTGTTGATGGCGCAGATGGACTCTCATCATGTTTTGAATTCACAAGAAATCAGCCCGGTATAGAAGTCTTTTTCAAAGAATTGAGAGAAAAGACATTTGATATTCATCATTGTATGACAGTGGCGGAAGCTGTGGGTGTTCCTTATGATCAGCTAGGCATTTTTATCGGTCAAGATGGATGCTTTTCAATGATGTTTGATTTTAATTATTCACATATTGATATTACTGAACATGAAGAATGGTTCCCACTTCAAAATTGGACAATGCAGGAATACAAAGAAAAGCTCTTTTTAAGTCAAAAGGAAATCTTTAAAACAGGATGGTGTGGAACTTTCCTGGAAAATCATGATATGCAAAGAAGTTTAAACAGACTTATTCGTAACCCTCAAGAACGTACGCCAAAAGCCGCAAAAGCTTTAGGTCAAATGTTTATGTTTTTAAAGGGGACTCCTTTCATTTATCAAGGCGAAGAAATTGGAACCATCAACAATCATAGACTTTCTATCCATGATTTTGATGATCTTAATTCACATGCTCAATATCGTAGAGCTTTACAGGAAGGTTATAGCGAAGAAGAAGCTTTAGATTTTGTCAATCGTCGCAGTCGAGATAATACCCGTTCTCCTATGAGCTGGAATTCACAGTTATATGCAGGTTTTAGTGATGTTCAACCTTGGCTTACGAATAATGAATATTATCAAGATATTAATGTTGCTAAACAGGTGAATGATCCTGATTCTGTTTTATCTTATTATAAACAGATGATTGCTTTAAGACAGAATCCTTTGTATCATCAAACACTCGTATATGGAGATTTCATTTCATTAGAAAGTGAAGAATATGTGATTGCCTATATGCGTCAAGATGATCAACAGACAATCTTATGTATTCAAAACCTTCAAAACAAAGAAACTCATTTTCCTTTATCTTCAAAAGCTCAAGTTCTTTTATCCAATGATCAAGTCAATATTCAAAACCAACAATTAAAACTTTCTCCATATCAAGCAACAATTCTACTTATTAAATAGAGGCCTTATGAGATAGAACATTCTATCTTATAAGCCTTTTTCACAAAAATCATCATTTCACTTGAAATAGTGATAAAATATATATCATAAGGAGGATTGTTTCATGAAACAGTTAAAACAACCAGACAATAAAATAATGATTTATCCGATCTATCATCATCAAAGTGTCTTGAATGATATATGTGATACCTTAGGATATGATATCAACACAATCATTAATAAAGACTTCAATCAATCCACAAAAGTCTATACACTTGGAAAATATGATTTCACTTATATTCTTTTTGTTGGTCTTGGTGATGTCAGTGAACTAACGACTGCCAAACTTAGAAAGTTAGTTTTGAATATTTCAAAAAATATTAACGAGCCTGTTCAGCTGATGACTGATCATCTTGATGAAGGTATTGACAAGCATGCCTTTGTCAGAATATGGGTAGAATCACATATCATTGCCCAGTATCAGGAATGCAAGATTGGACATGATGCGAAAATGATAACTGATTTGGATATTGTATCATCAGGATATGTTGAAAAGGATATTGAAACAGGAAGAATCTATGGAGAAGGCATCAACTATGCCAGAAGACTTGCCGATACACCATCCAATCTGATGACACCAGAAGACATGGTCAAAGAAGCTATCGAACTGGCTAAGGCGTATAACATTGAATATACAATACTCAACAAGAGTGCCTTAGAGGAAATGAAAGCAGGAGGCATTCTGTCCGTCAATCAGGGAAGTCATATACCTGCCTACATGATTGTATTGAAGTATACGCATAATGGAAATGCACCGCATAAAGCCGTGATAGGAAAAGGAATCACATTTGATTCAGGAGGATACAACCTGAAATCAAACAGCTATGGCATGAAGTATGACATGTGTGGAGGAGCAGATGTTTTAGGAATCATGAAGATTCTTGCTGGTATCCAAGCCAAGACAAATGTTTATGGAATCATTCCAGTGACAGAGAATCTGGTGAATGGAAAAGCCTATAAACCACAGGATCTCATCACAACACTATCAGGAAAGACAGTCGAGGTCGTAAGCACAGATGCAGAAGGACGACTGATCTTATGTGATGCTATCACATATGCACAAAAATTAGGAGCTAGTCATCTTATTGATTTAGGAACTTTGACTGGTCCTGCTCTAGGAGATGTTTATACAGGTGTTTTCGCTAATGATGATGCCTATTATCAAGAATTTGAACAAGCCATGAAAGCAGCTGATGAAAAGGGATGGCGTTTACCAATGGACGAAGAATACCTTGAAAAACTCCAATCCAACAGTGCTGATTTCAAAAATGTGCCGATGACTTTTGGTGGAGAAGCCAGCGGGGCAGCCTGCTTGTTGAATGAATTCGTGGAAGATGGAAACAAATGGATTCACTTAGATATTGCAGCTACTGCTAAAACGCCTGATGGCGCAACTGGTGCTATGATCAGAAGTATTGTTGAATTATTAAAACCATAAAGATGATGAAAAACCAATGAGGCTTATTGTCTCATTGGTTTTATTCTAACTCAAATTGTCCTGTATATAATTGATAATAACGTCCTTTTTGTGCAATCAATTCATCATGACTACCACGTTCAATAATTTGGCCATGATCTAACACCATAATCGCATCTGAATTTCTGACTGTCGATAATCTATGGGCAATCACAAAAACTGTTCGATTTTCCATTAAACGATCCATACCTTTTTCAATCAACTTTTCTGTACGGGTATCAATTGAACTTGTTGCTTCATCCAATATCAAAACAGGTGGATTGGCAATGGCAGCTCTGGCAATAGCTAGTAACTGACGCTGTCCTTGTGAGAGATTAGCCCCATCACCACTCAACATAGTTTCATAACCATTTGGTAAACGTTTGATAAAACTATGAGCATTAGCCAATTTTGCTGCTTCTATCACTTCGTCCATTGTCGCATCCAGTTTTCCATAGCGAATATTATCAGCAATTGTTCCCGTGAATAAATGCGTATCCTGTAAAACAATAGAAATCGAATGTCTTAAATCATCTTTTTTAATTAATTTGACATCAATGCCATCATAAGTAATACTACCGCTATGAATATCATAGAAACGATTAATCAGATTTGTTATCGTTGTTTTTCCTGCACCTGTACTTCCAACAAATGCAATTTTTTGTCCCGGTTTCGCAAACAAATTAATATTTTTCAAGATTGGAACATTTTCTTCATAGCCAAACACCACATCATGGAAACGCACATCACCCTTTAATTCGACAAGCTCAATACTTCCATCTGGTCTAGGATGACGCCATGCCCAATATCCTGTATGTTCCTGACATTCACTTAAATGACCATCTTTATGTTTACGCACTCTTGTGAGAGTGACCTGACCATCATCTCTTTCCGGTTTTTCTGACATCATATCAAATATTCTTTCAGCCCCTGCCATAGCTGCTAAAATGAAATTCAATTGTTGTGTAAATTGATTGACTGGTTGCGCAGTCTGTCTGACAAAAACCAGATATGAAGATAAACTTCCTAAATCCATAATACCACCGATTGTTAAAAATCCTCCTACACAGGCAACAATAGCGTAATTAAAATAGGAAATACTAACAACTGTAGGAATTGTTCTTCCTGAATAAGTCAACGCATTAGTCGCCGCCTCCTGTAAAATACGATTACGACGATTAAATTCTTCAATATTAGCCTGTTCATGATTAAAAACTTTGACAACTTTGACACCATCAACCATTTCTTCAATAAATCCATTCAAATCACCTAATGCCGCCTGTTGTTTAGAGAAATAATGTTTACTTCTTTTGGTTAAATATTGAATCATAAAATACATAATCAACATACAGGCAAAAACAATTAATGATAATTGCCAACTTAATACAAAAATTAAAATCAATGTTCCTACAATCATAATAAAGCTTTGAATTAAATTATCAAAACAGTTATTTAAAGCATCTTGAACTGTATCCAAATCATTTGTAAAATGACTCATTACTTCTCCATGTGTATGACTATCAAAATATTGAATAGGTAATTTTTGTGTTTTATCAAATAAGTCTTGTCGCATTTCTTTAACAATCTTTTGAGACGTATGCACCATCAATTGTTTATAAATGGCTGTTGAAGTCGCTCCAATCATATAGACAACAATCATAAAAATAATAAAACGAACCAATCCTTGATAATCTCCCGGCATTAAATATTGATTAATGACCGTACGAATTTGAAATGTTCCCCAAAGATTAATTCCTGTACTGATAATAACTAAAACAGCTACACTGCTTAAAGCATATTTATGATATCCAATATACTTTTTAAAGGAGCTTAATGTTTTCATCATATCTTGAGGTTTTGCATTTGTAATTTGTCTTGCCATTATAAACCAGCTCCTTCCAATTGAGAATAATAAATATCCTGATAAATGTGATCATGTGCCAACAACTCATCATGCGTTCCCACTGCATGAATATGTCCATCTTCTAAAATCACAATCTGATCAGCATGTTGAACACTCGAAACACGTTGAGCAATAATGATTTTTGTTGTATCTTTTAAAGATGCCAACCCTTCTCGAATACTGGCTTCTGTGGCCGTATCTACTGCACTTGTAGAATCATCTAAAATCAAAACTTTTGGTTTTTTTAATAATGCTCTGGCAATACATAATCTTTGTTTTTGACCACCTGAAACATTGACTCCACCTTGTCCCATATCAGTTTGATAACCTTCTGGGAAATTTTTTATAAATTCATCCACACAAGCAATGTGACAAGCCCATTCAATGTCTTCATCACTTGCATTTTTATTACCCCAAAGCAAGTTTTCTTTTATCGTTCCACTAAACAAAGTATTCTTTTGTAAAACCATTCCTACACTATCTCTTAAATGTTCTACAGAATAATTTTTCACATTACGTCCATCAACCAAGACTTCTCCTTCACTAACATCATAAAGTCTAGGTATCAACTGTACTAAGCTCGTTTTCGCTGAACCCGTTCCTCCCAAAATACCAATCGTTGATCCTGCCGGTATATGTAAATCAATATCTGTTAAGACATATTCTTTAGCTGTTGATTTATATTTAAAATAAACATGGTGAAAATCAATCGTACCATTTTCAACAATTTCTGATGTATTTTGTGGATCGTGTATATCTGGTACTTCATCAAGCACTTCAATAATACGTTCACAACTGGCAATAGATCTTGTTAACATTAAAAAGACATTAGAAATCATCATCAATGCATTTAATATCTGCATGACATAGCTTAAAAAACCAGTCAATTCTCCAACTTTCATCGTTCCAGCTAAAATCATCTGTCCACCAAAAAATAAAATAGAAACAATCGTCAGATACATCACATATTGAAATAATGGCATATTCCATACTGAAGTACGAAAGGCTTTTTCACTATTTTCTCTTAAATTTTCATTCATGCCTTCAAATTTTTCAGATTCATACCCCTCTCTAACATATGATTTAACAACACGAATAGCATTTAAATTTTCCTGGACAATTGTATTAATATTATCCATACTTGATTGCATAAACTTAAACAGTGGTCCAACTTTTCTTACGATGACAAATAAACCAATACCTAAAATAGGTGTCGCCACTAAGAATATCAAAGCTAATCTGGCATTGATCGTAAAAGTAAAAAATAATGCCAACAAAAGCATAAAGGGTGCTCTGACTAATGGTCTAATTCCATTACATATCGCATTTTGAATGATAATAACGTCACTTGTTAAACGGGTAATTAAAGACGACGTTGAAAAATGATCAGTATTCGCAAAAGAAAAATTCTGAACTTTTTCAAATTCATCTTTTCTCAATTCGGCTCCAAATCCTTGTCCTGCCGTAGCTGCAAAACGAGCATATAAGACTCCTAAAACATAAGCAATGCAGGCACAAACAATCATCAGTATGCCTTGTATGACAATATAATTTGTATCTTTATTGGCTACACCTACATCAATAATATTAGCCATCAATACAGGTATCACAAGTTCAAAAACTGTTTCTCCAATAATACAGGCACATGCCAGTAAAAAATAACGTTGATATTTTTTTGCATATGGCCATAAACGTTTGATCATATTTTCCCCTCCTATAAAATCTCTTTTCCTGTTAAATTGGTATACATACGAGATAAATATTCTTGAAACTGTTGCTTCTCTTTTTCACTGAATCCTTTTAAAGAAATTTGTTCTATTTCTAAACAATGTTCGTCCCATTTTTCTAAAGCCTTTTCTCCTTCAACTGTTAAATTCAGTTGATAAGCACGTTTATTTTGAGGATTTATAGCTTTTGTAATCATGCCTTTTTCTTCTAAGTTATCAAGAATCTTACTTACTGTAGCACTTTCAATATCACATTCTTTTGCGATATCTTTTAATTTACAATCCTTATGATTTTGAATATATCGTAATACTTTCGGTTGACCGGGTGATAAACGAAAAGCATTCATATTCATTCGATTCTTTTGTCTTTGCGCATGAAAAGCTTTAAAAACTAACATATAAAAAGGTGTTTTCATGATTTTCCTCCTTTCATTAGCATACTAATTATTAGTACGCTAACAATTATAGTCTTATTCAATCTTTTTATCAAGAGAATTGTATGTTATTTCATTTGCTTGTTAAAAATACGAGTGCTATAATACAAAAAAGAAAGAAGGTCGAATAAATGAGTAAAGTAGATATTATTTCTGGTTTTTTAGGAGCTGGGAAAACAACATTAATCAAAAAACTTATTCAGGATTGTTTAGGAAATGAAAAAGTTGTTTTAATTGAAAATGAATTTGGTGAAATTGGTATAGATGGAAGCTTCTTAAAAGAAGCTGGAATTGAAATTACAGAAATGAACTCTGGATGCATTTGTTGTTCATTAGTTGGTGATTTTAGTGAAGCTTTAAAACAAGTCGTAGCTCAGTATCATCCTGATCGTATTATCATTGAACCATCTGGAGTTGGTAAACTTTCTGATGTCATTAAAGCTGTTAGGGATGTTCATAGTGATGAACTTCAATTGAATAGTTTCTGTAGTGTTATTGATGTGAAAAAGTGCAAAACATATTCACTAAACTTTGGAGAATTCTTTAATAATCAGATTGAATATGCTTCTACTATTATTTTAAGTCGTACCCAAGATGTACCACAAGATAAGATTCAGGAAGCTATTGATATCATTAAATCTATGAATACAACAGCTTCTATTATCACAACACCTTGGGATGAATTAAGTGGTGAAACAATTTTACAGACAATGGAAAATGAAAATTCTTTACAGGACATCTTAATGAAAGAAGCAGATATTTGTCCAGAATGTGGTCATCATCACGAACACGGTGAACATTGCCACCATCACGAACATCATCATGAACATGGTGAACATTGTCATCATCATGATGAACATCATGAATGTTGTCACCATCATCACGAAAACGAAGAATGTCATCATGGACATCATCATGATCATGAATGTGGATGTGGTCATCATCACCATCATCATCATGCTGATGAAGTCTTTACAAGTTTAGGAAAAGAAACAATTCATACTTATACACAGGAACAGTTAGATCAAATTCTTCAGACTTTATCTTCATCTCATGAATATGGAGATATCTTGCGTGCGAAAGGTATTTTACCTACACCAGATAAGAAATGGTTACACTTTGATTTAGTACCTGGAGAATATGAAATTCGTTTTGGTAGTGCTGATTACACTGGTCGTATCTGTGTCATTGGTAAAGATTTATTAGAAGACAAAATTTATGAATTATTTGGAGTAGAATAATGAATACAAGAATCTATTTATTTACAGGTTTTTTAGATAGCGGAAAATCTTCATTTATTATTGATACCATTACAACAACAGATTTCTGTAATAATGAAAAAACTTTATTAATTATCAGTGAACAAGGTGAAAAAGAATATAATCAGGAAGATATTGAATCATTCAATTGTGATTTGGTTTATATTCATAAAGAAGATGAATTCAATCTTGAATTTTTAACCGAACTTAAAAACAAATATCATCCAACTCAAGTCCTCATGGAAGTGAATGGAATGTTTAATGTTGATCATCTTATTGAATGTGAAAAACCTGAAGGATGGGACGTTGTCCAAGTTTTAACAACTATCAATGCCAAGACTTTTGCTTTGTATATTCAAAACATGCGTTCTTTATTATATCAACATGTTGTTCATAGTGATTTGTTGATTTTTAATAGAATTGATAATTCTATTAAAAAATCATTCTTAAGAAATAATATTAAAGCCATTAATTCTACATGTCAGATTATTTATGAAAAAGAAGATGGCACTGTCAACACTCTAGAAGATGATGAATTACCATTTGATATTCAACAGGATTATATCAATGTTTTAGATCATGATTTTGGTCTTTTCTGCATGGATGCCCTAGATCACCCCGATAAATATGATCATAAGAAAGTCACTCTCAGAGGAAAATTCATCGGTCGTGATAAACAATTAGAAGATGGCTTTGTATTAGGACGTTTAGCTATGGTTTGTTGTGAAGAAGATACATCTTTAATTGGTATGGTCTGTGAACATCCTGCTGCTAAACAACTGATTCCTAATGAATGGGTTGAAGTCACTGGTACAATTGATGTTCAGTATGATCCAGATATCAACGGAAATTTCTGTTTATTAAAAGTGGATGACTTAAAAGTCATTCCACCATTAAAAAATGAATATGTCACTTTTGATTAGAGGATGAATTGAAAATCCTCTTTTTTATTTATATCTTATTCCTATGTCACCATTACAATCAACCTTATCCTTGCTATAATTTTTGAATATGACTCGAGCCATAATCATTTGTATCACAAGACTTATTGCCATTCCAGTCACAACATCTGTTAAAAAATGAGCTCCCATAATGATTCTTGATAATGCAACCAAAAAAGTAAAGCAAACCCCTATAAAAAATAATAAATTTTCTTTTCCTTTTAATTTTCTATTAAGCAAAGGCAATACACATAACAACATCGCACAAGCCACATTCGCTGTATGTCCAGATGGAAAGGATTTAAATTCTTCACCTGCTACACCTAAAGCCATCAGCTGATCTTTCATTGTATTTCCTATAACCCACCAAGGCTGAAAACTGACATCATGACGACTACTAATCATTCGCATACGGGGGCGTTCCCATGTCATTTTCACAATATTAACAACAAAAACTTCAATTAAAACTATTAATAAAATAAAAATCACTATCTTTTTTATTGTATCCTGAGATGCATGGCTACTAAGTCGATAAATCAATACATCAACAATTCCTACAATGCCAATAGCTATCACTAAGCTTAATAATGTTGTCATTCTAGAAATATATAATAAAGCTCCTATTGTGATCCCTATAACAGCAATAAAATTAAAAAGTAGTGACAAACAACAATATAGCATCGTCTTTATTTTCTTATCCTTATCTATCATACGTAATAATAATGTTCCAATTGCAGCCATACATAACAAGGCAGGTATTTGACCATAGCCAGCCAAAAAAACACCAAAAATATTAGACGAATTATAAAAAAACTGTGAAATCTGATAATCCCAAATAGAACCTATCCCCATTAAAACAAGTAAAATAACACCTATAACTATGCAATACTTCTTCTTATATATTTGTATATCCATATTTTCCCAACCCTTTATTTGATAATATTATAAAAAATACAACTCTATCTTTTTTAACATTTAAACTTACACTTTATAAACTATATCTGAAATTGATAAACATAATATGAATCATTTTATGTATATTATAACAAACAATATGAAAATATTACTTTTTATTGATATGTTTATGGATGAATATTGATAAAATTTAAACTTATACACCCTTTTATGTGTAATGGTAATCCAAAATACCAACAAAGCTGATCATAAACAAAAAGCCACCTATTTATGGCTACTTTCCAAATCAATATTGACTATATTATTGAGTTCATAAAGCTTCATATTTTCAGTTTTCTAAACTTGTGATACTATCCTTTTCTTTTGTAAAACTATCATAAATTCAATACATATATCTTATGAACCATTTATACTAAATCTAGATTTAGTCATATTATATTGACATATAGATGATCGAATGATTTTAAATAAAAAGAGCAATTAAAAATATAATAGAACCAATAATACAAAACGTTCCCATAACACGCATCAAAGCGATATACAACTCTGAAGGTTCTCCATTCTTCACATCCCAGAAATGTTCTATTTTCCATAACAGATCAGGTCTTCCTACCATAGCAATCCCCAATAACAACAATACCACTATCCAAACATACTCCATAACAGTCACATCCCTTATCTTTATTTTAACATACTCTTTTCTTTTTCATAGAATTTCAATCAATAAAATTTGAACTTATACATCCTTTCATGTATAATGAGTATGCTAAAAAAGAGGTGAAAAAATGGAAGGTTTTTGGTATGAATTAAAACATGTTTGTAAACAATCTGGTGCAAGATATGGGATTTTACATACACCACATGGCGATGTTGAAACACCTATGTTTATGCCAGTAGGAACACTTGCTACAGTGAAAGGTATTTCTCCAGAACAATTAAAAGAAATGCATTCTCAAGTCATTTTAGCAAACACTTATCATTTATGGTTAAGACCTGGTGAAGATGTTATCAAAATGGCTGGTGGATTACATAAATTTATGAACTATGATGGTCCTATTTTAACTGATAGTGGTGGTTTTCAAGTCTTCTCTTTAGGAAAGACAAGAAAGATTGAAGAAGAAGGCGTGACTTTTAAAAGTATTGTTGATGGAAAGAAATTATTTTTATCTCCTGAAAAATCTATTCAAATTCAAAATGATTTAGGTGCTGATATTATCATGAGCTTTGATGAATGTGCTCCATATCCTTCAACACATGAATATATGAAAAAAAGTGTGGAAAGAACTCTGCGTTGGGCAAAACGTGGTAAAGATGCTCATAAAAGAAAAGATCAGGCTTTATTTGGGATTGTACAAGGTGGAGAATTTGAAGATTTAAGAGAACTGTCAGCTAAAGAATTAGTGAAAATGGATTTCCCTGGCTATTCTATAGGAGGAACAAGTGTTGGTGAACCTAAAGATGTCATGTATAAAATGATTGATGATGCAGTGAAATGGCTCCCTCAGGATAAGCCACGTTACTTAATGGGTGTTGGGAATCCTATTGATTTAATTGAAGGGGCTATTCGTGGTATTGATATGTTTGACTGTGTTTTACCAACAAGAGTCGCAAGACATGGAGCATTAATGACACATCATGGACGTATGAATATTAATAATGAAAAATATAAATATGACTTTACGCCTATTGATGACAAATGTCATTGTTATACATGTCAAAACTATACACGTGCTTATTTAAGACATTTACATAAATGTGATGAATTATTTGGAAAAAGTTTATTATCTATTCATAATGTTGCTTTCTTACTTCAATTAAGTGAAGATATAAGAAAAGCCATTCAGGAAGATCGTTTATTAGATTTTAAAGAAGAATTTTTAAATAGTTATGGTAGAGATGTTTATGAAAGGGCGTTTTAAATGAAGATTAGTGAATTTGATTATGATTTACCAGAGGAATTGATTGCGCAAACTCCTCTACAAAAAAGAGATACTTCACGTTTAATGGTCTTAGATAGAAAAACAAAAACGATTGAAGACAAGCATTTTTATGATATTTTAGACTATCTACATGCTGGGGATATTTTAGTAAGAAACAATACAAAAGTCATTCCTGCCAGACTTTATGGAATAAAAGAAGAAACTGGTGGTCATGTTGAAGTCTTGCTTCTTAAAGATTTAGGTGAAGATGTATGGGAATGTCTTGTGGGAAATGCACGTATTGTGAAAATGGATACTATCATTACTTTTGGAGATGGTTCTTTAAAAGCCAAATGTGTACATATTGGAGAAGAAGGTATTCGTCATTTTCAAATGATGTATGAAGGTATTTTCTATGAAGTCTTAGATCATCTTGGCACAATGCCACTTCCTCCTTATATCAAGGAAAAGCTTGATGATCCTCATCGTTATCAGACTGTTTATGCCAAAGTCGAAGGTAGTGCCGCCGCACCTACCGCTGGTTTGCATTTTACTGAAGATATTTTAAAGAAAGCTCAAGACAAAGGTGTTGAAATCCTAGATGTCACTTTACATGTAGGGCTAGGTACTTTTAGACCAGTGAAGGTTGATGATGTATTAGAACATCATATGCATAGTGAATTTTATATGATTGATGAAGACACTGCTCAAAAGCTTAATCAAGCCAAAGCCAATGGACAACGCATTATCAGTGTTGGAACAACTTCAACAAGAACACTTGAAGCGAACTTTAAAAAATATGGAAAATTTCAAGCTACACAGGAAAGTACTGATATCTTTATTTATCCAGGTTATCAGTTTGAAGCTATTGATGCTTTGATTACCAATTTCCATCTTCCTAAATCAACATTAGTGATGCTTGTCAGTGCATTTGCTGATAAAGACTATATTATGAAAGCTTATCATCATGCTGTGGAAGAAAAATATCGTTTCTTCTCATTTGGTGATTGTATGTTTATTCAATAATGAAAATCAATTATGATCTTAAATTACAGGAAGAACTTCAAAAAATTGGCAATCAGAAACCAACATTATTACTTCATGTCTGTTGTGGACCATGTTCTAGCAATGTGATTAAAGAATTATGCGAACATTTTGAAATCACAATCTATTATTCCAATTCCAACATTTATCCATCTGATGAATATCAAAGACGTTTCCATGAATTATTATCTTTTATTGAAAGATTTAATCACGATTTCAATCAAAACATTCAAGTCATTGAAGATCCTTATAATAATAGTGAATGGATTTCTCATCTTTATCCTTTAAAAGATTATCCAGAAGGAAGTATAAGATGTCGTCTTTGTTATAGCTTGAGAATGCGTAAAACATTTGATTATGCAAAGATCAATCATTATGATTATTGGACAACTGTTTTAAGTGTATCACCACATAAAAATAGTCAATGGATTAATGAGATTGGAGATCAATGGCAAAGTGAATCACCAAAATTCTTATATGCTGATTTTAAGAAAAATAATGGTTATTTAAAATCAACACAAATGACTAAAGAATATGGAATGTATCGCCAAAATTATTGTGGCTGTATGTTCAGTTATGAAGAAATGTTAAAAAGAGAAGAACATAAAGTTGAACAAAAGCAGGATGCCTAATGCATCCTGTTTTTTGTGATTAAAGTAACATAATAAGCGTTCCTGCAACAATCATCATTAATCCAATAAAAGATTTTAAATTCAGTTTTTCATGAAAGACAATATAAGAGAAAAGCACTGTGACTAAGATACTCAATTTATCAATCGGTGTGACAAGACTGGCTGATCCAATCTGTAATGCTCTATAAAAACATAACCATGAAGCTCCTGTCGCAATACCTGATAAAAAAATATAAATCAATTCGTGCTTAGGAACTTCTTTAACGCTATTTTGCGCATTTGTCGCAACCACAACAACCCATGCCATCACCAAGACAACACTTGTACGAATGGCAGTTCCTAAATTGCTTTCAATATGACTGATTCCTACCTTTCCTAAGATGGTTGTTAAACTGGCAAAGACAACTGATAACACAGCATAGATCAACCAATGATTGTCTTCTTTTTGATTTGTTTCCTTTTTCTCCAACATCAAAAAAGTTCCCGTCATCATCAAAATCATCCCGATAATTTTATAAATATTGACTGTTTCATGAAATAAGATAAAACTTAAAATCATTGTTAAAACAACACTTGTCTTATCTATCGCAGCCACTTTATTAATATTTCCTAATTGTAAAGCTCTAAAATAACATAACCAGGATGCGCCTGTCGAAAGACCTGATAACACCAAAAAAAGTATTGTCTGATAAGATAAGTTCGCTATTTCATGAAAAGAACCTACAATAAAAACCATAATCCATGAAAAAATCAAAACAACAATTGTTCTGAGAGCTGTCGCTACATGTGAATTTGTATCATGTATACCACATTTTGCTAAAACAGCTGTTATACCTGCAAAAAATGCTGAACCAAATGCATATAAAATCCACATCTCTTTGACCTCTTTTCTGGTATTTCTTCTTTTTTTATTCTCATAACTCTATTTTATAACGATTTTCATTATAAAAAAGCAAGAATCAACGTTCTTACTTTTGATAAACATGTTTATAGGCTTTTTGTCTTGTTATTTTTAATACATTTTCCTCACCAGGAAAATGAACAGGATTCATATGTGTCTGCTGATAAATCTCCAGTAAATCTATAACATCCTGATAGATTTCTTCAATCTCCATATTTCCATACATTCTTGGTGGTAAAATATAAATAGGGACTTGAACATCAGTCTTTTCAAGTAACTGTTTCACATAAATATTAAGGTGTGGACAACAAATAATAATATCAAAGTTATCTATCTTTTCTAAAACAAGAGAAAAAGGAGAAAACTCCATTTCAAGTTGATTCGATAAGTTCTTGGAAATAATCTCCTTTTTCATTCTTTCAGCGACATAACTTGATGAAAAGCCACCACCACAGCATAATAAGACTCTAATCATGTGTTGCCTTACATTTCTCTACAAAGATTTTTATTTTTTGAGTTGCAATCTTTAATTCTTCAAGACTGTAAGCATAAGAAACACGGATAAATCCTTCTCCTGCTGGTCCAAAAGCAGTTCCTGGAACACAAGCTACTTTTTGATCTTCTAACAGTTTTTCACAGAATTCATCAGATGTGAGTCCAGTTGAACGAATACATGGAAAAACATAGAAAGCGCCTTGAGGTTTAAATGTTTCCAATCCCATATCATTAAATGTCTTTACTAAAAAATTTCGTCTAGCCTTATAAGAATCTCGCATTTTCAAGACTTCATCATAACAATGTCTTAATCCTTCAATAGCTCCATATTGGGCAGCTGAAGGAGCAGACATGATGATATATTGATGAATTTTATTCATAGCTTTTGTAAATACAGAATTAGCTAAAACATAACCCAAACGCCATCCTGTCATCGCAAAGGCTTTAGAAAAACCACTCACAACAATCACCTGATCTTTGATTTCATCAAATGAAGCAATTGAACAAAATTCTTCTTCATAACTCAATTCTGCATAAATTTCATCAGAAATCACGATAAGACCTGATTCCTTAATAATAGGAACAATCTTTTCATAATCACTCTTTGTCATAAATCCACCGGTTGGATTTGATGGATAATTAATCAATAATGCTTTTGTTTTGGGTGTAATCGCAGCTTTTAAAAGCTCTGGTGTTAATTTAAACTCATCTTCCTGACGTAAATTAATTGTGACAGGAACCCCTCCTGCAAGCTCAACACCAGGTGTATAAGCTACATATCCAGGATCCAAAACAATCATTTCTTCTCCAGGATTTAATATAGCACGAATCGCAATATCAATACCCTCTGATCCCCCAACAGTCACAATACAGTTCTCTTTGGCATTATAATCCACATGAAAACGATCACGATAATATCGACAGATTTCTTCTCTTAATTCCTGTAATCCCTGATTAGCTGTATAAAATGTTCTTCCTTTTTCAATGGAATAAATCGCAGCTTCTCGAATAGCCCAAGGTGTTGTAAAATCCGGTTCCCCAACTCCTAAAGATATGACATCTTCCATTTGTGAAGCTAAATCAAAGAATTTTCTAATTCCACTTGGTTTAATTGTTTTGACTCTATCACTTAAAATATCATTATAATCCATTATGGAGTCACCACCAATCTATCATTTTTTCCATCTTCATCTTCAATTAAAACAACACCATTATTTTTATATTGTTTTAATACAAAATAAGTTGATGTTCCTGTCACTCCATCTACACATGCCAGTTTACTAGCCACAAAATGAGCAACTTCCTGCATTGTCTTTCCTTTAACAATACATACAAATTCAAAACTTCCACTCAATAAATACATTGTATCAACTTCATCAAATTTATAAATATGACTCGCAATACGATCATAGCCATATTCTCTTTCTGGACTTGCATTGACTTGAATCAATGCTGTTACAATTTCTGTATTTGTTAAATCCCAGTTGACAATTGTATGATAACCACAGATCACTTTCTTCTGTTCTAATTCTGTTAATTTTTGAATGACATTATCTTTAGATTCATCTAAGGCGGCCGCTAAATCAGTAATCTTCATCCTCGCATTTTTTTGTAATAAACTTAACATTAACTTCTCTTCCATATTCGCTTCCTCCTTCAATATAGTATCTATTGTATTACACTTTTGTGTATTATGAAAGAATTTTATAATTTTCTTTTTATTATTTCTATGTTTTTATACCTTTTTTTATTCATTTCATAAAATATTATGATAAAATATTTTATATAGCGAAAGGAGCTTTAACATGAAAATCTTTTATGTATCAAGTTATGGAAAACATCATGATAAAGGTATTTATATCATGAAATTTGATGAAAAAACATTAGAAATGAAACGTATTCAACAAATCGAAACTCAAGACTACCCTTCTTATATGATATGTAATGATCACACTTTATATGTCGCTTATAAAAATGCCAATTCTCATAGTTATGGAGGGGGATTAGGAAGTTTTTCAATCTATAAAGATGAACTGATTTTAAATAATAATTATCATTCCAGCGGTCGTTCTTATACACATTTATGCGTTGATCAAAATAATCGCTATCTTTTTGCGGCAAATTATCATGTTGGCGCAACTGCTTCTTACCAATTAGAAAATAGTATTATTACTCAAAAAATTTGTGCAGTTCATCATGTCGGTTTAGGTCCCGATCTTTTAAAACGCCAAACAGGTCCACATGCGCATTATGTTGGCATCACTCCTGATCAGGAATTTGTTTATTCTGTTGATTTAGGTGCTGATAAAGTCGTTATGTATCGTTACTCTCAAGGTGTTTTATTAGAAGATCCTCATTATACTTTAAATATTGTTCCTGGTTCTGGTCCACGTCATATGATTTTTTCTCATGATGGTCGTTTTGCCTATCTTGTCAATGAGATTGCTAATAATATTATGGTCTTTAAATATTATCAGGGCCATTTCCAATTAATACAGGCTATTCACTGTATACCAAGACATTTTAAAGGTTTTTCAAGTGCTGCTGCTATTCGCTTAAGTCATAGTGGAAATCATCTTTTTGTATCAAATAGAGGGCATGACAGTATAGCTATGTACCGCGTCAATAAAGAAAGTGGTAAAATTTCTTTACTCTATATGGTTCATACAAAAAAAGATCCTCGAGATTTCCAAATTGTTGATGATCGTTATTTAATTATTGCTTGTCAAGGCAGCAATCTGTTACAGGTGATGACATTCAATGAAGATACAGAAGAACTTGTTTTAAGTGACTTTTCAATTGAAATACCTGCACCTGTTTGTGTAGCTTTTGAATAGACTCTGCATATCACTTTGATTCATTATAAAAAACACTATGTTTGTTAACCAAGCAATCAGGTTTATTCAAACATAGTATTTTATTTATTCACTATAATGATGATGTTTTAACCATTCAAAGCATCCCAGTCCAACAACAGCCACAATGAGTTCAGTCACTGGAAATGCACTCCAGACACCATTCATCTTTGCTATAGCGGAGAGGAGAAAAGCCATTGGAATGATAATGATAAATCCCCTTAATAAAGAAATAATATGTGCAGGCAAAGGATGTTCAACAGAAGTAAAATACATTGATAAAATAATATTAAATCCAGCCAATGGACAAGCAATGAAATATAACTTCAACCCTTGTGCTGCAATTGTCTGCAACATTGCATTATTCTCACTATTAAATATTTGTGTGATGGAAGATGCACCAAAGAAAACAGTTGTATAAATAACAGCTGAAATTATTAACATAGTTAATAATGCATATTTCAATACTCTATAAATGTTATCTAAATGATTCAAGCCATAATCTCGACTCATTAATGGCTGTATACCTTGAGCAATCCCAGTATATATAGCCATGACAACTAATGATAAATTAGCAATAACACCATATGCAGCAACACCCACATTCCCTTCAAGATTTAAAATAATGGTATTAAAAACAATCATGACAATTCCAGAAGAAACTTCTGTAACCAAAGAGGGTACACCACTTGAGAAAATACCAGTGATTGTTTTTAATGAAATTGTACTTTTTATAAAATGAAATTGATTTTTCTTTTTGAAAAAATGTGGTGATAAAATGCACATGCTGATAATAGGAGCTAATCCTGTCGCAAAGACAGCTCCAAAAATGCCCATTTGACAAGGAAAAATAAAGATATAATCTAAAACAATATTAGAAAAACTTCCTCCTAGCATTGCAGCCATGGAAAGCTGTGGTGCTCCATCATTACGTACAAAACAAAGAAAAACATTATTCATTAAAAAAGCTGGCGCAAACAATAATATCACTTGTAAATATGTTTTTGACATATCAAAAACATTCCCCTGCTCAACAAATAATGAAATAATTGTTCCAGAAAATAAGAAACCTATCAAAACAAAAATAATCGCAAAACATATAGCTAATAAAACAGCATGAGTGAATGTCTTGTTTGCATCTTGATGATGTTCCTGGCTTTTTAATATGGAATATTTTGTTCCACCACCCATACCAATCATCAAGCCACTTCCATGAATAAAACTATAAATAGGAATAGCCAAATTTAAAGCTGTCAATCCATCTGTACCAAGTCCTTTAGAAACAAAAAATGTGTCTGCTAAAATATAGCACGATAAACCAATCATACCTAACACATTTAAAGATGTATACCTAAAAAATTCCTGTAAACTCTCTAATTTCTTCATGTTTTCTTTATCCTTTCATTTTATCAATTGAATAGATATATTAAACATTTTATTGACTTTTGTCACCTTTTCTATCTTTACAAAAGAAAAGCACTGATTGTCGTATCTTCAATGGCCTATCGATACGAAACCAATGCTTAAAATTTACCCGGCGGCAAACAATCATATATCTGCTATGCATTCTATCACAAGACATAATATATATCAATACATCTCATTATTTTTTCATCTTAATCACATAAACAACTTCTTCATCTGTTTCAGAAATATCTACTGTTGTTTCCACTCCTGCCTGCTGTACCATCATGGCAGCCTGATCTAATGTATTCATAGCAATTTTTAAATTTTGTGAAATACTTTTTGTTTTAGGTTTTGGCTTTTTGGGTTCAATTTTCTTTTTGATTTTTTCTTCTGTCTGTTCAACATTTAAACCCTTATCCATAATTTCTCTTAACATATTATTTTGTTTTGCTGTTGTATCTAACTTTAATAAAGCTCTGGCATGTCTTTCTGTGATATCTTTTCTTCGTACTGCTTCTTGAACAGTCATCGGAAGCTGTAATAACCTTAACTTATTTGCAATAGTTGATTGCTTTTTACCAACTTTTTGAGCTAATTCTTCCTGTGTTATATTTTGTGTATCTAAGATTTGTTGATATGCTAATGCTTCTTCAATGGCTGATAAATTCTCTCGTTGAATATTCTCAACAATTGCAGCTGTGGCAGTCTGTTGTTCATCATAATTTTGAACAAGACATGGAACTTCTTCTATACCTGCCAAAAGACATGCACGATAACGTCTTTCCCCAACAACAATCTGATACTTCCCATGATAAGGTCTGACCACAATAGGTTGTAATAATCCATTTTGTTGAATAGATACAGCTAATTCCTGAATTTTTTCATTTTCAAAATGTGTTCTTGGCTGATGCTCATTAGCTTCAATTTTATGTATATCTATAAATTTATATTTCGGTTCTTTCACAAAATCCTCTCCTTATAATCCGTTCCTTATTATAGCATTTTTATTCAAAAAACAAAAGAAATCAATAACACAAAAAAACAATTATCAACAGACCTCTTTATAAAGAGTCTCTGTTGATAATTTTAACATCAATCCCTAATCAATTAATTTTAAATAACGAAAAGCATTATATAACCCATCATCATTAACATCTGTTGTAATATAATCAGCAGCAGCTTTAATTTCTTCGCCACCATTTCCCATAGCCACATTATAATCACAACATTCAAACATAGATAAATCAATTTTAGCATCTCCAAAAGAAATCGTATCTTTTTGGTCAACACCTAAATAATCCAATAAAACTTCAATAGCATGTCTCTTTGTAATACCAGTTGGACCTAAATCACCATACAAGGCCACTTCTCCCTTACCTCCCCATGTATTCGCAATCAAATGAGGAAATTCTTTTTGAGAATCTAAATGATCTTGATAACGACTTAAAATAAAACTAATTTTATTCACATCATCTCGATATAAATCTTCTCCCTGCAAATGAATAAAACCACCCATAAACTTCTTTGAAGATTCTTTAGCTTTCGTTAAATCCGCACCTTTACCCTGTGCATATTTCACCATTGTTTCTGGTCCCTGTTCCAACATATAATCATTACAATACATACCACTATTGGCTTCTAAATAAAATCCTAAATGTCTTTCATTACACCAGTCTACAATATGTTTGACATCTTCCTTTGATAATCCCTGATGCATCACAACATGCCCATGATCTTCTACATAAGCTCCATTCCCACCAATCATACCATCTAATTCACAAAGGTTTCTCTGTTCAATTTCAGCTTTTGAACAACCTGTACAAATATAAACTTTATGTCCATTTGCACGTGCCTGATTCACTGCCTGAGCAGCTGAAGCTGGTAATTTAGCCTCATAATCAATTAATGTTCCATCAACATCTAAAAATATAATCTTGCTCATATTGTCTCTCCTTTTCCACTATTATTTTTATTATAACATGTTTCAAAAAAATAACAGCATGAAATCATGCTGTTATTGAACTTTCACTTCACCAGATAAGACTTTCTGATAATCTTCATAATTCTTTTGAAGCAGTGCTGGAGTATCTAATTCATAAGGACATCGCCTTGAACATTGTCCACAATGCAAACAATCTTCAATCTTTTTCATTTCTGCCTGCATATCTTCAGTCAACCAGTTTTGTGATGGTGCTCTTCTTAACATCAATGACATACGGGCACATTGATTAATCATAATACCTGCTGGACATGGCATACAATATCCACATCCTCGACAGAAATCACCTGATAATTCTATTTTTTCTTTTTCTATAAATGCCTTCATTTCATCATCAAGAACCGGTGTATCCTGCATATAAGATAACCATTCATCTAATTCACTTTCTTTTTGAATTCCCCAAATAGGTAAAACATTATCAAATTGACTCATATAAGCCATTGCTGGACGTGACTGATTAATTAATCCTCCAGCTAACCCCTTCATCGCAATGAATCCCATATTGGCTTCTTGACTCTTTTGAACCAGTTCTATTTCTTTTTGAGATGATAAATAACTAAAAGGAAATTGAATCGTTTCATAGAGATGAGAATCAACAGCATCTAATGCAACTTGTAACTGATGAGCAGTGATTCCAATATGTCTGATTTTCCCTTGTTTTTTAGCTTCTAACATACATTCATACATACCTGTTCCATCATTTGGTGCATAAACTTGTGAAGCACAATGAAATTGATAAATATCCACATAATCTGTTTTCAATAACGATAATGATGTGTCCAATTGCTTCCAGAATTCCTCAGGTGTCGTTGCCATTGTCTTTGTTGCAATATAATAGCTACTACGTGGATAAATATGTAATGCTTCTCCTAACTTTTCTTCACTATCACTATAAGCTCTCGCTGTGTCAAAAAAACGCATTCCTCCATCATAGGCTTTTCTTATAATAGTGACCCCTTCTTCTTTAGAAACTCTTTGAACGGGTAATGCTCCAAACCCATTTTGTACAACTTGAATACCTGTACTTCCTAAAATGATTTCCTTCATACGCCTAACCTCTTTTCTCACTTTTTATTTTAACACAACTTATTTCTTTTTTGAAAGCTTGATATTTTGAATCGTATGACAATAAGGACATTGAACATGATAATCTTGAACCTGACGATTCACATTGCCTATAACCTGAAAAAAGTGAGGTTTCCATGTTCGATGACAATGTTGACATTGAAAATAACGATTTTGACTTACTATGACATATAAAATAATCATACATAAAGCAATGCCTAGAACACCTATCATTATCATTTTCAATACTTCCTTTCTTTATTGATTTTCTTCAAAAAATAATCTTTATCAGATTCTATCTTTCACACCATTTTATAGATAATTCTATCATATATACTTACTGCCTTCTTTAATGGAAAGTTTAGCCATTTTTTCATGATATTGTTGAATAAAATCACGAACCCATTGTGGATTTGTTTTAGAATAATCTCTTAATATCCAGCCTATCGCTTTGTTGATAAAAAACTCATGACTATTCAAATTATTCACAAGAATCTTTTCTAACAAGATGGTATTTGTTTTTTCTTTTCGTCCTAACTGATGATCAATAGCTAATCTTCTTAGCCAAAAGTCATCATCTAATGACCATTCCAGCATTAAATCATCAACACGTTGATCTGTTAATCCAATTTGACCAATAATCGTATCAAAAATATCAATAGAATCCCACCATTGTTTATCTTTTATATAAACTTTCATATGCTGAATATCTTCATAAACCAATTGATTTTGAAACATCTTTAAATAATCACAAACAAAATATTGAAATTCTCTATGGGAATCTTGATAACATAAATCTAAAAAATCCCAATCAATTTGTTTGTGTTTCTTTTCCTGTTTCAAAAAATCTTTATAAAGCTTTCTTCTTTGAGGGGTTGGTATTCCGTAGAAAACAAACTGATTTTTCATATATTGGGCCATAGATAAAGCTTGATTTTGATCTTGCATATTTTCAAATAACTGTTTGATATATAAATACTTATCCATCATTCCACATCCTTAGTTTCATTATAACATAAAAGACGAGTTTCCTCGTCTTATAAATCACATATTCCTTTGCCTTCACCATACATGCTATACCAGTCGGCATTGAAATCATCTACTGCTTTTTCTATGCTTGGATTCTTGAAAATCTGTTTCAAGATCTCTACTGGTGCTGTAATCGCCTGTGCTCCATAATTGAAGGCTTCTCTAATCTGTTGCACTCCCTTGAATGATGCTGCGACTATCTTTGTATCATATCCATCCATGACAATACGATTTGATAATTCATTGATGAGCTCCATTGGATCTGCTCCTAGATTTCCAATTCTATTGACATATGGTGCAATATAGTCTGCCCCTGCTGCCAGTGCCATATAAGCCTGCATCAAATCATAGACCGCTGTCGCTGTGACATGAATGTTTTCTTCCTTCAACATCTTAATTGCTTTGATTCCTTCATAAGATACGGGTACTTTGATATAGACCTGTCTGTCTATTTCTTCAAGAATTCTATGTGCTTCCTTGACCATGCTTTGACAATCCTTAGAAATCACCTGGATATGAAGGCTTCTATCCTTTCCAATAATATCTCTGATTGCTCGCATATGTGCAAAGAAATCCTCTGG
>NZ_NFLD01000026.1:0-41938 GCF_002160725.1 Massilimicrobiota sp. An142
CACGTAGCAAATAATATGAATAGCCAGGACAATTTAATATGAATATTACAGTTATCTCACCTTGTATTCTAACAAAATAAATTGAAGAACTATTTATCATTTAATTTGGCATTCAACAAGCAAGAAAGGAGAGGGGAACTGTGGAAATAGACTATAAAGCAATCGGACAGCGTATCAAGATAGCACGAATTAAGAAAGGCATAACACAGGAAGCCGTCGCAGACCTTATAGATATTACCCCAGCCCACATGAGCAACGTGGAAACAGGGAAAACAAAAGTCAGCCTGCCGACACTAATTGAGATTGCCAATGCTCTTTCCGTATCAGTTGATGTTCTCCTATGTGATAATGTACTTGCTTCACAGAATATTTTCAAGGGAGAAGCAAAAGAGATTTTTGAGGATTGCGACGAATACGAAATCCGATTTTTAGTTGACCTGCTGAAATGTGCCAAATCAGCCATGCGTAGGGATAAGGAAGTAAGAAATCAGTTCAACAGATAAAACCGTAGCGTGCAGATCACAATGAATTGTGAAATACAGCTACGGTTTTTCTTCTCCGCTGAATTTATATCCCACACCCCAGACAGTGATGATATATTGTGGATTGTCTGGGTGCGGTTCGATTTTTAGTCTTAGTTTTCTGATGAATGAGGAGAGATTGCTTGCGTCCGGTGCATTATCATATCCCCATACGTTTTCGTAAATCTGCTCCTTTGTGAACACTTGTCCTTTGTGACGATAGAGAAAGAATAAAAGGTCAAACTGTTTAGATGTCAAATACACTTCTTCTCCGTTAATTTTGACGTAACTTCGTGTATACGGGTCAATAGAAAATTCTGGTGTATATTGTTTGAGCTGAATAGGAGAGGTAACTAATTCGTTTGATAGCCATTCAAGTGCTTTTTTGAAAACTTCTTCCTCATTATCAGAAAGAGAAATAACTAATAACTTCCCATGTAATCACCACCTTATAGATTTCACTACTAATACGCTATTTTTCCAGTAGCATTAAACAGCCCAAAGGTAAGTACATGAACAGCAATGATAACCGTTGCCATAAGCCTTCAAGTGCTAAAAATGTGTTCTTATAATTAGGCTTATCTCCCATAACAAAACATGAAAAAAACAATATTGCTAATATAAAGCACCCTATGCAGAAAAATAAAAATTTGATGTCGTTTATTTTATAAGCATAAATCCCAACCAAAAGCGGTGCAAATGTTAGGCACATAAAACCAATAACAGAGCCATAACCATGTATTTTTTCTGAAAGAGTATCAAGACTTTTCACTTCCCCAACAGAGAATAAACCAGAAAGAATACACCCCCCGATTGCATAAATCAACACTATGAAAAAAAGGATTACTGCAATCAGTTTTGAACTTTCTGAAATAATCGCATATATTTTAAAATCGATTACTGCTAATGTAATTCCAAAGACTATTAGCCACATATTATACACATTATGGAACGGTGCCTTACTATTTCCGAGAACGCTCATAACTTGCGTCAAATGATTATACCCTTTATAGGAAGGTGCTAAGATAAAGGGAATGACCAAATCTAAAATCAAAACTATCGGTAATATAATCATAATGTTATTCTTCATCATTAATACCTTTACTCAAATTACCGAGTCCTTTTAATATTTTTACAGCCAATTCTTTCATAATATCAGCTTTTACAATAGCAAGCCCTTGTTCTTCATCACCCAGCACTAATAAAGTATCTCCTGCCTTAATATCAAAAATCTGCCTTGCTTCTTTCGGGATAACAATTTGTCCCTTTTCTCCAACTTTTACTGTTCCAAATATATGCTGTCCTTTTTTCATTGCCATATTTACATCTCCATTCTTACTTTTTTGTTTAGTCATACTTTTCATACCAACAATACAAGTATAAATCAAAATGAAAAACCTGTCAATATATCCAACACAAAAACCGTAGCGTGCAGATCACAATGAATTGCGAAATACAGCTACGGTTTTTCTTCTCCGCTGAATTTATATCCCACGCCCCAGACAGTAATGATGTATCGTGGATTGTCTGGCTGTGGTTCAATTTTCAGTCTTAGTTTTCTAATGAATGAGGAGAGATTGCTTGCGTCTGGAGCATTGTCATATCCCCACACGTTTTCGTAAATCTGTTCTTTTGTAAATACTTGTCCTTTATGTGAGGATAAGAAATATAAAAGGTCAAATTCTTTTGCAGTCAAATTTATTTTACTTCCCTCTCTATCTATCACGATACGAGTGTAAGGATTGATAGATAATTCTGCCGTTTGAATTTTAATAAGTGTTGGAGTGGTATTCAGTTTTGTAGATAGACATTCTAAAATATGCTGAAAAAAGTCATTATCTTTATCAGTAAATTCTATAATTAATATTTTCCCATACTACCACCCACTTTTAAAATATATATGATGTTTTATTTTCAATATTTTATAACCTTTTACCGTGTATTTATTCACTTCTTACTATTTTTCCATTTGCGATAGATAAAGTTCCCGATTGGCAATAGAATACAAATAGCAATAAACCAGTCTGGAAAATGTGGCATTTTATTCCCTCCTAATGCATTATTTTGAAAGTGATAATTAACAAGCATCCAACTACAACTAAAGAAGAAACAATAATACGCTTTACAGAAAAATGATACAGTTTCTCCGGCTGGAATATATCATACCGTATTTGAACAACGCTTCCAACATCTGCTGTCATGGAAACTTGTATCTGATTTTGTGAAATATAATTTTTTCCAGCAACATTATAGGATACGGTAGCCCATTTTGAATTTCTCATTTTTTCGGTCGAAGGATTGATTGTCCTAAATGAGATTATCGTTCCCTGCGTTTCTTTAGAGTGGCTTCTGTTTATCAAAAAAGAAGCAATATTAGTTAGACAAAATCCGAAAGCAAATAGAGCTATAACACTCATAAAAATAATTTCTTTGTCCATAATAAGCACCTCAAAAATTATGATAAGTCGGCTTTTTTATAAATTCTGACCGAAATAGCAGAAGATACAATTAAAATCAGAAAACTGGCTATCATACTACAAGTCACCAAAAATACAGGGTTTATATTGTCTAAAATATTTGTAATGAAGCTGTTTTCTATTTTTAGCGACTGCGCAAATATAAATGGTGAAGCCATAATAAGCACCACAAAAAACAGCTTTGTTTTTTCATAACCAAGTTTATATTGCGCTGGCAGATAGACACCTAAAAACAATGAAACTACCATGAACAATAGAATTGGTACTTTATATCCGATACTGCGAAGCTGTGGAAATATAAGTGTTTCAATACCAAAAATCAAACAGCAAGCAAGGTATATCAATATGCAAAAAATATATTTTGACAATACTATGTTTTTTCGTGAAAATGGTAAAGCACATAATAAAGTTGAGGCTTTTGGATATTGCGTTTCTTTTAAAGATACATATTGCAAAAGCATGAAAATTGAAAAAATCGTTATCAGTACAAATCCAAGTATACCTGCATATTCTGGGGAACGCCATAATAAAAACACTGGGAAAAGAATACATACTGCGAACATTATTAATACATATTTTTTTACAATCAAAAAGTCCTTTTTCACTAATTGAAATAGCATTTTTACTTCCCTCCCTTAACATTACATAGCATAATATCCTCTATGGTCGGACGCTCAATAATACAATTTGGCATAATTTTCTTAATTTCATCAGCATATTTAGTAATTGCCGTAAAGCCAAAAATTGTTTTATCAATATTCATGAATAGTTTTTCCATTTCTATATTCAAATCTTTTATATCGCCTTTTACTATTCGATAACTATCGAGTAAAATATCTTTTTCCTCTTGAAAGACAATTTTTCCATTGTCAATCATAATTAACATATCAGCGATTTTATCTAAGTCAGAAGTTATGTGTGTAGAGAAAAAAACACCACGCCCACCATACTCCATAAACTCTTTCAGTATATCAAGCAGTTGACTTCGAATAAGAGGGTCAAGTCCGCTGGTTGGTTCGTCCATGATCAACAGTTCTGCTTTATGAGAGAGAGCAAGAGCTAACGCATATTTCATTCGCATACCTTTTGACAGGGTGCCAATTTTCTGTTTAGGGTTGAGCGTAAAGCGTTCAAGATACGATTGAAATACCTTATTGTCCCATGACTTATAAGCCGAAGCTACAATATTTTTCATTTCTGAAAGACTTAATTCATCATAAAAACCGCCATCGTCAAGGACAATTCCGATACGTTCTTTAATTTCTTTTTCATTTGTATCCATATTTAGTCCAAATAAGCGAATATCGCCAGATATTTTAGGAGTTAAGCCTAGTATAGATTTTAATGTACTTGTCTTACCAGCTCCGTTTATTCCGATAAAACCCGTAATACATCCTTCTGGCAATGAAAAGGAAACGTCTTGTAGCGAAAAGTGCTGATAACTTTTATTCAACCCTTTGACTTCTAAAATATTCTCCATATTATTCCTCCTCAAATAGAATATTCATCATGTCATTTAATTCTTGTTGTGTAATTCCAAGTGATTTTGCAGTCTGTATCATTTCCAACATTTTTTGCTCTACAAGGCGACGTTTAGAATCTCGCAAAAGTTCTACATTACTTGTGGAAACAAATGTCCCAATACCCACTTGACTGTTAACGAAGCCTTCTTTTTCTAAATCGTCATAAACTCGTCGTATCGTTAAAACACTTACTTTTAAATCATTGGCAAATGCCCTAATAGACGGTAAAGGGTCTCCCTCAACCAGTTCACCTTTTAAGATAGCGTCAATAATCTGTTCTTTTATCTGCTGGTAAAGAGGGGCATCTGACGTGTTGGAAATAAGAATTTTCATATCGTACCCCCTTAGTGTGATGTTTATATATACACACTATACACTATATGCACTATGATGTCAATAGATATAACTTGATGTAAAGAAATAAAGCGTATATCCCTTAAAAAGATATACGCTTCAATAATTAACCTATAATCTTCCAGTTGCTATCTTTATGGAGCGTCAGCTCATACTGTGATACCTGTGTCGCCTTTGTTTGATTGTCAATAAACTTCACCGAAACGCTCACTTTCACATTGTCGCCGTCAGCCGTGAATACCGGATTGACAAGCTCGGAGTAGAGATAGTCCCCGTTTATCGGTTCAAGGGCATTTCCCTCTACATAGTAGGCAAGCTCCTTGTCCGTTGCGGTAGGGTACAGCTTGAAGAATGTTTCCAGAAATGCCGTAGCGTCATTCACCGTATCAGCGTCCACGCTGTTGTCGGCTTCCTGTGTCTTTGGTTCGTAGCTGGATTTTTCCATAGCAGGGGCAAGGGTCGGGTTCTGGATAATCACCATATCCCCGTCAGTGTCCACATGAACGGTTACGGTATAGGTTTCTGATACGTTCCTTGTCTGGTCGCCCTCTTTTATCTGTTGATCTATTTCATAGGTAACAGAAAAAGCGTTCTCCCCAGACTGTTCCACGTCCCAGATAAGTACGTCCGTAACCGTGGAGCTGGTCGGTATATCCGTTCTCACAGTATCAACATTCAAATCCTGCAATTCCTGTGTCAGATAGGCACTGATAGCCTGTCTCCTTGCTTCGATTGCTTCCTTGTTGTTGCTCCATGTGTAATAGGACTTCGCAAAGTTCTTGACGAAATTTTCTATGCCGTTGGTGTCATTCAAGCGGAGCTGTATGGTTTCTATTTCATGCATGGTGTGCTGGTCGATAGCGGTAAAATTCTTATACACACCAAAGCTCACGCTTGCGATAAGCACCACCCAGAGGGCAATGACGGACTTCTTATGTGTCCCCACTTTCATAGTGCGGATTTTCTTTTCCTTTATCGGTTTTTCTTTCTTCTTGAACATGATTTCCATTCCTTTCTATTGCTTAATTCTGCCAGCCCCGATAAGGTGTTGTTGCCAGTAGGAGCTTGTAAGGTCGGCATAACCTATCGGGTCGCCAGCGTGGTACATCTGGTTATTTCCCACATAGATACCGACGTGGGTTACATACGTCCCAGCATTGTAGGTACTGTGGAAGAACACTAAATCCCCAGCCTGTGCCTGTGATAGCGGGATATGCTGGGTAGCGTCATACTGTGCCTGTGCGGTTCTCGGCAGACTGATACCCGCCTTGCCATAGCACCATTGAACCAGCCCCGAACAGTCAAAAGAAGTGTTAGGATTGCTCCCGCCATACACATAGTCCCAGCCTTGATATTTCAGAGCTTCATTCATTATCTTCTGTGCCAGCTCGCCCGATACTTGACTGACAGTGAGATACTGGCTGACAAGCTCCACATAGAACATATTCCCGTACCCGTATCGCCAGCCACCGTTGCGGGCGACAGCGATAGGGTTCGTGTAGGTGACTTTTGTTCCAACCGACTTGTCACGGGCGAAATTCTCTGCCAGCGTGAAGCTGTGCTTTTTTCCGTTCTTAGCCACATAGCCGATATAGCCACCGCCATAGTTATAGGACTGCACCACGACGTTTATATCCTCTATGCCTTGATTTTCTGCTGAAGAAAGCAGGGAAGCAAAATACTTGCACCCCTGCTTGATTGAACTTTCTGTATCTAGGGAATTAGGCGGTAATCCCATACTCTCGGAACTCTGCATAACGTCCTCGGCTGTCCCGCCACTTTCCACCTGTATGATTGCCAGCAGATAGGGGACGTACTCGGAAATGCCGTACTCTCTAGCGTATTTCTCGACCATAGGCTGATGTTTCAAGACCTCTGCGGACAGGTTCATTCCCGTTACCCATGAGGAAGAACCACCGCTCCCGTCGTCGTCCTCGGCACTGATAAGCACACCAAAGAAAAGCACTATTGCAATGAGAAATGGAAATAGACTGCCGATAATGGCGATATGTCTTAGTTTCATTTCTTACGTCCTTTCTTTTTCGTGGTGTTTATGGTCGCTTTCTTGATGTTTCGCTCTTTTCTGGTGGTCTGTCGGTTCAGCTCCACACCATTAAGCCTTGTCCCGTGTTTCTGCGGTACAGGTTCATCAGATTTTGAAGCCAACGGACGCTCCTTGACGGATTGTGGCGTGGTCGGCTCGGTATGTACCTTGTCGGTAGTGGCAGGACGCTTGATTTCCTGCATTTTTCCTGTGTCTGTCTTAGAGGCGGTGACAGGTCTTTCATGGGGACGGGTAGCTCCTGTTGTCGCTGATCCGTCCGTCGTTTTGCCAGCCTGTTTTGCTTCCTGTGCCTTTTGAAGCTCCATACGCTTGTCAGCGATATTCTGTCTGTGCTGTTGGAGCTTGTCGGCACGCTCACTCTGTCTGGTTTCCTGCCCCTGCACAATGCCACGCTTGAAGTCGGACACATTTGCTTTTGCCTTTTCCTTAGCGGAATGTACGGCATAGGCGGTCTGGGTCGGCATATCCTTGATATTCTCCTTGACAGCCGTTGCCTTGTCCTTGACCTTGTTTTTCGTATCGAGTACCGCACCTACGGCTGAACCAGCTCGGCTTCCGAAAGAAGCGTTGTCACGCTTGCGGGTCGTGCCGGCATGAGATTGTTTACTGCCAGCACTGGATAAGACAGAACCAGCCATTGCACCCGTTCCAGCACCTACCATACTTCCTTTTCCGACAGCTCTTACCAATCTGTTTTCCATACGCCTAGCCCTGTGTCGCATGAACATATACGGGCGACGGAATATCCTGCGTCCCATGCTCTGGCTGTCCCCAGCGTTGAGAGAGAACATACTCATAAGGTCGCCCAGCTTCATGTAGATACCCGCAAAACATACTATCTGCAAGAACGCAATCATAAAGAACGGGTAATCGGTGGAGATGTTGTAGAACATACTGGAAATACTGAAAGCCACCGTGACAATAAGCGTTATTCCCGCTCTTGTCATAATCGTATTGAACACTCGGACGATTGCCTGTTTCGCCATATTCTCATAGCTGGGTATCATGGAGAGCAGGAAACTAATCGGCAGGAACATAGCGAAGATGATAAATAGTATCTGGGAAAATATCATCATGCCCGTAAGCAGGAAAACGAATATCGTTATCCCCAGATTAAAGATGAGCAGGAAGAACACCATTCCCAGACGGTTGATGACCTGCGGTATCGTTAGATTGTCGTTGTCGTTATCCTCGATTTCCGTTTTCACCACGTCCTCACGGGTCGCCCCGTCGTCTGCGGACGGACTGACTGATACCAGAGCTTCCACACGGTCAGCCCCGATTTCCTCTATATCGCTGTTTCCAAATTGCAGGAGTAGCCACGGCTGTTGTACTTGTATGGAGAACAGGCTGTCCCTTATCAAGTCCACGCTGTCTTTTCCTTGACTGTCGCTGTCTGGGAGCATGATTTTTGTCCCCAAATCCAGCGAAGCGGTACTTATATCACTGGAAAAGTCGTTTATCTTCTTGATATAGTCGGGAGCGTAGGCGATAAAGGAAGCGGACACGAGAAACACCACAACGAAGTTGATAACAGCGTGGAGTGCCTTGCTGGTTTCTCTCTTTATCAGTCCCGTGTAGGCAACATAGATACCCACGATAAGGATAATGAGAAGCAGGAAGCCTACATAGAAGCCCGTACTTCCGAACCCGTTTTCCGTTACGCCAGCTAAGGTCTGTATGCTTTTCCCGATACTGTCTGCCATGTCGTTGATGAAGTCCAGCTTATACGCCTGCTGGACGACGTACCCCGTGGCGTTACTTAGATACAGACTGATAGTCCAGATAAAGTTGGTGATACAGTAAAGCCCGTATTGTACGGATTTACCGATACCGTCCAGCCAGTTCCACGGAAGCCAGCCCCAGCTATTGTCCACATAGAAGTCAAGCTGGTAATTCTCCAAAGGGTATTGCGAATACAGGTTGTCCGCATTAACGGTATCATCTACCAGCCCAGAAGCGTGTGCCACCGTCCCCAATAGGGAGAGCAGGGCAATGGTCGTCAGTACCACAATCACAGCTATCTTGAAAAAGCGAAAGAGCTTCTTTCTTGTCAGAAGCCCCTTTATCTTATCTTTCATCACTCCACCTCGCTTTTCACGGGCGGTCTGGTATCAAAGGCGTGCAGTAATTCTTCAAAGACAGGGTGTATCTGCACCACGCCCACACGCCCATACAAGTCTTGAAGCAGGCATTGTCCGTTCTCCAAGTCACGAAGCCTTTTCTGGTTGTTCTCGTCGTCCTTGTCGATACCGAAAAATTCAAGGGTCTGCTTTATCTCATTGATGTCGGTACTTCTAAAGGCAAATTTCAGACCGATATTGTTCTTTAGGCTCTCTTTGGACACGTCGCCAGAGGATTGCGTGACGAAGTACACGCCAGCCTGCATAGCACGTCCCGCACGTACCAGCTTGTTAGAGAGGGTTTCTCCCTGTGCCACATTGAGGAACGCCCACGCTTCATCTAGGTCAACGATTTTAAAAATGCTTCTGTCGCTGTGGATAAAATCAAGGGCAAAGGTACTAATGACAATCAGCATAGCTACGGACAGCAGTTCTATGGTCGTGTATTCCTCAAAAGTCGTGTCCTTGTCGGGCAGTACCAAATCTGCCACCTGTATGATATTGAGCTGATTGTCCAAGCTGATAGCGTTCTTAACCGTTCCGTCCGAGAACAGCAGATGTGCAAAGTCATAGTCCGTAAAGCTGTCGATATGGTCGGCAATATTACGGGCAATCGCCGTGTCCTCTCTGCGTAGCTCGTCTATTACATGAAGTAATCCTCGCTGATCGCTCTGGGTCACGGCTCGCACCGCTTTTCTAAGGACAGGGAATTTCTCACCGTCCCTAGAGGAAATCCCCGTAAGGAATGTGAGAATATCTATCGCCAGACTTTCAGCGTCTTTAACGTTCTTCATAATCACGAACGGGTCAAGAAGTCCTGCGTTCTCCTTATCGCTGGTAAGATTTACGATATTGATTTCATGTGCAATCTCTGGGAGTGTTTCTTTCCAGTTGCCACGTTCACTCTTAGGGTCGAGGATTACAGCCTGCCCGCCAAATAGTACGGAATAGTAGACAATCAGATTGTTACAGAATGATTTTCCACCGCCAAGCGAACCGACAAAGGCAGACGCTAAAGCGTTAGTGACTGTTCCCTTGATCCCCTGTGAAGCAAGGGACGGCTGTAAATAGACGTTTCTTCCCGTGTCCACGGAATAGCCGATATAGATACCTGTATTTTCTCCAAGCTGTTGTGTCGCACCAAATCCAAGCCCTGCCAGAAAATCCGATTTTACATACTGCACATAATCATTGATATAACGCTTGCTGGCGGGGAGAAATTCAGAATGAAGCCCCAGCATATCCCCAGCGGGTCGCACCAGCTTGACGTTCAAATCGTCGTAGAAGTCCTTGACCTCATCACAGCGTCGTTTCAGCTCGTCAAGGTCGGGAGCTGATACACGGATAACGTAAGAAAGTTTATACATACTTTCCTTGCTCTGGTCTAAGTCGGTTTCAAGCTCGTCCACGCTGTCCAGTGCGTCCACCACATTTGAGCTAGTTTCACTCCCAGACTGATAGGCGTGATTGTCCAAGTCTTTCAGCTCTTTCTTCTTGTTGCGGACAGTCGATAAGGCTTTTCTGTTGCCGACGATTTCCACATTCATAGAGGTGTCCACGGGAAAGGTGAACTGCTGTTGCTGGAAATAGAAGATTTCCGACGACGGGAAATCCAGCTCGCCTACAATGGCGTTGACGGTAAAGTAGGACACGAAGCTCTCGCTGTCCTCATGTTCCAGACGCAAGTATCGCTGGCTTTCCTCTATCAGACAGCGGGTAGGACGGATAAGGTCGTACTGCTTGATAAGCGTTGCTTTTTTCAGTTTCTTCTTTGGAAGCGAATACTCGTAGTCCTCATACGCCACGCCGTCCCTGCCGTAGATATGCTCGATAAGATAGCCGAAGTCGTTCTTGTCCAAGCGACGGAACTTGAAACGGCGGGAGATTTTATTTTCCAGCAGTTTTTCCATTTTCATATAGCGGTTGATTTCATCATCTGGCATGGAAATAAAGTCATTCATCAGCGTATGGTTGACCTCATGCAAGAACTCTTTGAACGTCATAAGTGCCGATTTCTTCACACTCTCCAGACTGACTTTTTCCTCGGTCACAATGAGCTTGAAGCCGATAAAAAAGCGGTAGTCCACTTGATTGTCCCCAATCATGCTTACTAACGCTTCTGTCTGTTCATCTATCTTCTGTATCGCCACATCACGAAGTCGCCCCGTTACCAGCTTTTTTGACTGTTCCTGTATGCTTCTTACGGAGCTTTCCGTCGCTATCTGTAAAGCGTGTATCTTTCCCTCACGGGACTGTGCGATAAGCTGACGGAAGCTGTCATGGACGATAAATTTCTGTTCCGCTGACAGAAAAGAATAGTTATACGGTATCAGCTCATAATAGGCGAACACCTCATTGTCCTTGTTCCAGACAAGGTTGTTGTCGATATACTTAATCGGGAACATACATCACACTCCTAACCGCCGTAACGGGTTCGCTGAACACTTCCTTTTCCAGCTTCACGGCTTTTCCTGCATAGGTCACTTTTGGTCGCAGGGCAAATGTAATCTGCGACTTCAAGAAGCTGTAAGGCTTCTTGCCGTCAAAGGTCTTTTGGCTCATGAACCATGTGAGGGCAACGGGAATACCGAAGTATTTTAAAAATGCCCCCTCGATAAGCGATAACGGCGGTAAGTCCCCTAATAGAATGACGGCAAACTCCGTAATGACAAACCACGTTATCTGGGTAAAGGTAACGGGAAACGGGAGAGTAAAGTCATTGATTGCATATAAGACTTTCTCCACGTTCCAGATACCCGTGTAGCTCTTAATCTTCTTCAATTCGTTTCAGCTCCTTTCGTTGTAGTGGAAAAGGACAGCCATTTTTCAGACTGTCCTTGATAGAAAAAGCTGTCAGTAGCGACCTTGCTTGTCGCTGATCTGCCAGCTCTAATATGGTATCTCGCATATCCCTCGGCTTGTTTCAATGAATGTCCCCTCTATGGATAAGTCCCTGCCGTATGCTTCATAGTCGATATAGTTCTGCAACGGTAGCGGAATTTCACCCAATACCTGTAACTCGTCAATGAAGTAATAGGCAATGTCGGTCATGTCCTCACAGTCTGGATAGAAATAAATGTCGTCCTTATGCTCGTAGACTTCTTCCAGACTTCCATAGTGGGATACAAACTCGTCCAGAGCGTCCGTGATATAGTCGGGAAGCTCACAAATCATGTCGTACATCTCATTGAGTTCTTGAATAGAGATATACTCCCCGATTTCAATAGGAAAGTTATCGGTATCATGGACAGCGTATTCTTCATAATAACTGTTCAGCCCGATACGCTCCGCAACATCTTCCTCGTCGATAGGGAAAGAGAACCAATCCCCCACAAGTTCGCCCTCGTTATACTTGCCAAGATTAGCGATATACACCCTCATGTCGTCAACCACAGGCACACACCTCTTTTCTACGGAAGTTCATAGATACCGTGGTCGGTTTCCACAAAACGTCCGTTGTCGTCAAGGTACTGCTCGTAGGCTTCAAAATCAAAATAGCGGGTGACACTCTCACTAAGGGAAGTAAAGTCTGGGTCATTGTTCAGTATGTGGCGGGCAACGTCCGTCATGTTCTTACACCATGAATAATGAATGATGTCGTTTCTGTATCGGTGCAATTCATCAAGGTCAGAGAAATAGCACATCAGCTCCGCATAGTCCTCTTTCAAATCAGAGGGTAGATTTTCGTAGGTATGGTACAGGTCATTGAGCTTTTCGACGGTAGTATCTTCCTGCACTTCATCAGCAAAGGGAAGCTCCTTGCCCGTGATATAGTAATAGTCTGTATCTACATCAATCCCCAGCAGTTCTTCCACCTGTTCCGTGTCAATAGGCAGGGTGAACCAAAAAGCTCTGATTTCTCCGTCTGTCGGTTCTCTTGCTTCAATCTGCACACGCATTTCTTCCATGTTTCATCACGTCCTTTCTCGTCAACGCTTCCTGTATGACGGCGTAAGGCACACCGAATACATAGCGTGAAAAATCTTCTAACTGTTTCTTAGAGTAGTCAGACAGGCAAAGGCATTTCATCTCAAACCAGACCGTACGCTTGTAATAGGGCAGGTCGGAAAGATACGGACACCCAATTTTTGCCTGCATATCGGTAAAAATATCTTTCAATCAATCACTCCAATCTAAAATTTGAGTATAGAAAAAGCGGTTGATCTCCAAAGGAGTAACCGCTTTGTGTGTGGGATATGGAATTGTAAAATTAGGATTTCGTATACGCCAACGTGATAATTATTACTTTTTATTTGGCTTTCTCTTAATTCCTAGTAATTTAATAAAATCTTGAAACATTGATGTATCGGTGGGTTCAAACATTACCCATTTACCATCTCGATAGGTTTTAGCTTCATCATAGATTTTTTGGACTTGTTGAGAATAATCATTGCGTTCTGCTTCAAATTTTGCTCTTTCGTCTTTTCCAAAGATAATCATAAATCCTATACAATTTTCTCTGGCATATAACGCACAGAGCGTTTTACCACCTCGGCGATATTTGTACTCATAAGTCCATGCCTTTCCACCTTTATTCCACAGACGTTCCATTTCATATTTTTCGTCAATTAAAGCACATAACTTATTCCATACATCATACAATGATTGTCCAACCAAATTCGTCATTTCCTCTGCATTTGGTATTTTATCAAGCATAATTTTTACCCTCCAAACACTTTGATTTATCGCATACAAGCATTTACAAATTTCATGGGAACATTCATACGCTCTGCAACTTGTTCTGGTGTCATTCCACTATCCAAGAAACGCTTGCAAACCACTTTCATATTTTCGCCCACTTCAATTATATGCTTATCTGGGTCATAGAAGCGTACTACACGCTGTCCCCACGAATGTTCTATAATAGGGTGGACATATTCAATTTCAAATTCTTTTAGCTTATCGGTAAATTTATCGAAATTATCTTCTTCAAAATATATTTCAAAATTGTTTCCACCAAAAGAAATATCCTCTGTTCTTATAAATTCGCTGTATGTTTCAAGTGTCTGTAAAGCCAGTCCGCCCGTTAAAGTCTTGTTTGCCCCGAAATCCATGATAACATGAAGTCCGAACACCTTTTTATAAAACTCAACAGACTTCTCCATATCAGATACTACCAGCATAGGATTTTTTAATTTCATTTTTACAGCCCCCTTTAACTGATTTTATATTCAAATTATATCAGTTATAAGTATGCCGTTCAATAAAATTCATAGCGTGACTATCTATTATCTGTGTACCATTCCGTCACCCCCCCTTTCATTCCCCCTATGCCCGAACTCCCATAGGGGGACAGGTAAGTTTGCGTGACCGCAAACGATTGATTGTTACGCTCCAATGATACGGTTGAACAGCTCTAACAGCACGTCCTTGACACCGCCGGCATTGAATACCAGCCCCACAGCGATTAAGGCAATCACAAGGAAGCCGATTAACTTAGAAAACTCTCTCTTAAATCCTAAGTAGATACCGATTACCACGATTGCCATAAGCACCAAGCTCTGGGCGTTGCTTAAAAACCAGTTGTATAAGTTCTGTCCGAAATTCATTCTTTATCAATCCTTTCTTTTTTAATTTCTTCCATTTCTTCGTCAGCCATTTTGCTGACCTGTGCGATACACATAAGGACAACGCCGATACCCATTCCCAGTGATACCAGCACCAAGTCCTTGACAAGTTCTGCCATAATCTCAATTCTCCTTTATTCTGTGATAAGCTCCTCTGTGTCCGCTGTCTGCTGTCTGATTATCTGCAAATGCTTTTCCGTCAGCTTTGCGTTGTCCTCAATCTCTTTCAGATAGCTTGTGCTGTTGCCAGCGTCTATCTTTTTCAGCATTTTCAGTGTAGGGGCGACCTGTCGGCTTATCCAGCCCAGCGTTCTTTCCAATGTGTAAGGCTCTGGGTCAGTTGTCAGCTTGATAGGGGGACGGTCTTTCCCGATAAACCACGCCCAGCGGTCATTGAGCTTCCAGTCTGTCTTTCGCTTCTCCGGCTCTCTGTCCACGAAGCGGATATAGTGATTGATGATAGAAAATGCCGTCTGTTCTGCGTCATAATGGGTCAGCAGTTCACGGACGGCATAATAGGCTCTTTCATCTTTCAGTCGTATCTCGAAGCGGTTCTTTATGGGGGCTTCCTCAATCGGCACGCCCAGCTTTGCGTACTGTTCGAAGTTCTTCTCATAACAGCAGAAGTAGACCTCTGATTTCAGAGAACCGATATACAGCGTGTGTCCCATGCCCGCCTTGTCCTGCTCGTTGTGCTTCACCAGCTCGCCGGAAGCATAGGACTTGAAAGAACGGAACAGGGAAACACATTCCTCACGGTTGCATTTGGCGGTCAGATCTGGAATATCCAGTATGCCCGCCCTGTCGTTAATGGCAAGGTCAAGGCGTTTCATCACACCGCCCTCAATCAGAGCGTCCATAAGGAAGTCGTACCAGCTTCGCTCCTGTGCCAGCAGATAGCTTTCAAACTGGCGACAGCCTTTTCCTTTCAGCTCCAGAAGCGTGCCTTTTTCTTTGTCCTGCGAGGTATAAACGAACACATCACCCAGATAGTAATGTTCTGTATATTTGTAGTGTCCGTAGTCCTCATGGAGCATATAGTCAACATTGAGCTTCAATATATCTCTGATAACGTGCTGTATATCCAGCGTGGGGAAACGGATACGCACATAGTCGAACAGCAGGAACATAGGAGCGTCGGGATTGAATTTCTCAACAGCTTCCATGAGCTTGTCCTGCATATCGTCCGTGAGCGTTACCTTGCCCGCTTCGATACGGTTCAAGTGTTCACGGCTGATACCAGCCATGATTGCAAGCCTTGTCTGGGACACGCCGTAGGACTGGCGTTTCTCTTTCAAGGCGGTTATAAAGGTGCTTTCATTCAGCCTGCATACCCCCAATCGTGAAAGTGTGATATTTTCCGCAGATTGTCACAGTCAGCCATGAGTGAGAGAAAACCCTTTTGCCAAGCGGGATTTCCAGACTTTTTGACCGTAGTTTCCAGCGGAATTGTGCCCCTCTGTTAGATACCGAGGGGCTTCTTTCGCTGGCGTGGCTGACGCCACACCAGCAAGGCTAGTCCGAGCCGTCGCCTTTCGCTTCGCACGTCGCCGTCCCGTCCTGCCTTGTAAGGACGAGTGAGCCGATAGCCTGTAAAAAATCATGTCCCTTTGGTACAAGGGGAGTGTAAAACTCTGATATGACGCTCGTACCCACGTCACAATAGCCACGCCCTTTGATACGCTTCTGGAAGAACTGTTTCTTTACGTCGCTTCCGAAAAGCATACCATAGCCTAGCTCACTGATACGCCCCAAGCCCACACGGAAATTGAAGTTATCTCTGATACCGTCTGAAAAATATTTTGCGTCGGGACGCTGGCAGGCGACAATGAGGAAATACCCCGCCTGTCTGCCAAGCATGACGATTTTCTTTAGCTGGCTTAAAAGGCTTATACTTTCCTTTGTCCCCAGCATTTCCAAGAACGCCACATATTCATCAAAGATAAGAAAGCAAGGCGGTAAGCCCAGATAGGCATAGTTCTCGCCCGTCTTGTAGTCTGGGTGGTGCTTCATTTCCTCGCTTCGCTGTACCATGCCCTCATAGAACGCATTGACACACTCAATCATATCTTCTTTGGTGTGGTACACGTTATCCATGACCGTACCCAAGTCCGCAAGGTCGGCGTTCTTAGGGTCTAAGATGAAAAGCTGGGCGTTGGTCTGCAAGAGGGCTTCAATGATTGTCAGCAAGAAATAGGTCTTTCCACCGCCAGTCCCGCCACAGATAAGGGCGTGAGGGAGTGCGTCATATTCCCATGTGAGGTTCTTCATCAGACGCAAACCCCCGTTTTCAGCCTTTACTTCGTCAATCGTGATACGGTTCGCTATCATGTCATAGAGCAGGGTGTATTCGATATAGCCGTCATGGAGCGTCTTGTCGGTCAGCTCACAGTAAAGCCCGCTTTCCAGCTTATCTTCCAATCTAAGGAGTTTATCTTGATACTTTCCCAAAGAGATTTCACAGCGGATATGGAGCAAGCCCGTTTCCATTTGATAATAGATTTTAGGAAACCAGATGATTTTTTCCCTTGATCTGCTCTGCAGGTCAGTGAAAAAACCGCTGTCCTGTACGGTCTGGGCTTCATACCACTTGTTATCCAGTATCATGCGAGAGAGCTTTTGACGGTGTAATAGCTTCTTGAAGCTGTCATAGCGAAAGTGGTAATAAAGGAAAGCGACCAATGCACAAACACCAGTCGCTATCCCTACGGTTATGAAGTTGTATATAGAAAGCGTCACGCCATTATCAAGCAGGCTGAAATGCTCCCAATCGGTACGCATAAGCTGTCCCAAGTTCAGTAGCAGAAGAACCGCCACGAACAGGAGCAGGAGCGTACCCCCACAGAAACGGTACACAAGGTACTTGTCGCTGGCTCTGATACGATGTCCTTTATATTTCAAAATGTTCATATATACCTCTTTTCTGAATATAAGAAAAGCAGTCAATCATATAGATTAACTGCTTCTAAAACTTAAAAAAACCATGTCCAATTATATAACAGGAAATTACAGATACAGGCTAAAGATAAATAAATAACAGGCTCACATTTTCCCAATGAAGTAGTGCGTTGTTCTTCTTTCTTATTGAAAAAATATTTTCCTATCATTTTCCATACTACATAGCCTAAAATTGCACCTAATGTATTCATCATTAAATCATCAATATCCACTAACCTGTTAGTTGGTAACTGTGCAAATTCAATAAAGATAGAAAATGAAAAACCTGTTAAAGCTACTTTCAAAGGATTTCTAAAGTTCTTCCAAATATAAGGAAGTAAGAAACCTAAAGGCATAAGCATGATTACGTTCATACAATATGTGAACATACCCTCTGATTGAAAAGGTATCAAACTAATATTAGCCTGTTGAAAAGTAGCTATCAACCCACCTTTTGAAATCATATCCCATATAGAGCCTATTCCAGTAACAGAAATAACAAGCCATATATAAATCATCATAATATATGTCCATACATAATGTGTAGATGTAGACTTTTTCTTACCTAGTAACATGACTGTTTGATATACCATTACTGGGGCTACGGTTAAAATAATTGGAATAATTAACATTAAAAGCATTTCCCCCACTCCTTTCTTGCATTGTCAAGCTAAGTGTACCACATATATTTGAAAGAATTTCTAAAAAACATGAAATTCTTTCTTAAATTTTCCTAAGAAGCAGGGGAATAAAATTATTTCTTCGCCTGTCCCTGCGGAGCATGGTTCTGTGGATTGCCTGCGGGCTGACCACCTTTATTTTTCAGCACAATGTCGTCTGCCTTGATGTACCATTCCACATCTGCCCCTCGGTAGTTGGCGTTTGCCACCGTATCGGCAACAGGATTGATAAGCTCCACCTCGGCATTGTACGGATAGTCCTTGACAGGGATTTCCGCTGGGATAGATACCTGTATCGTGCGTTCCTGCTGACTGCACTTCAAATCATAGGTTCTACGCTTGATTTCTTCGCTGGTCGTCCCATCCTCATTCTCTACACGCACCTCATGTCTTAATGCGGAGAACTTCAATACTCCGAAAGTCTTTTCCTTATCTAATACAATTCCATTCGCTAATCTCATAATCTGATACCCCCTTTACTTGCTTTCCTCGACTGGAAGCATATCGTCAGCCGTTAAGATATAGTTGGTGTAGCCACGACCTCGCACGTTCTTTCCCTCGGCGGTAATCTTAGGATTGACGAGCTTTACTTTCTGCTCATACTTGAAACGCTTTTCCCCAACCTTTGCAGGAAGCACCACGATAATGTCGTCGGCTCTCTGAATGTCGGAATACAGGTTATAGCTTCTTGTCACGGGAACAAAGCGACCATTGACACGCTGTTGCTCCACGTCATTTTCTCCTGCAAACTCTAAGTTACCAAAAGTCTGTGCCATATTTGGCACGATATATTTTAATTTCATGTGTTCTACCTCATTTCTTTCTGTGATTGATATGTGGGGAGCTACACTCCCCACGCCCCTAGTGGACTGTTCTTTTCCGTCAATCCGCAAGCAGATTAACAGAAAAGGAACAGTTTCGATTTTCATTTCCTGTTACAAGTACATACGGCGGGGAACGGGATTTCTTCATTATCATAAGCAGACCGCCCGATTAAGAGCGTCTACGCTTGAAGAAGTATGTTCCTGCCACGCCTGCACCAGAGAGGATAAGAAGCCCTAAGAATAAGGCAATGTTTGTATTATCGCCTGTCTTTGGAGCGTCTGTTGTCTTGCTCGGTGTATCTGGTGTGGTCGGCTGTTCCGGCTCTGTTGGTTCTTCTGGTGTTTCTGGTACTTCTGTGATTGTCACCGTCTGCCCGTCGTCCTCAATGTCCTTATGCTCTGTAACCTTTGTCGGTTCATCTGGATTGCTCAAATCGTATAATTCCTCAAAGGTCACAAGCTCTTTCCCGCCCAGCTCGGAAGCGTCGAATGTAAAGGAAATCTGTACTTCCATGCTTTCACTGTCGGCAGTAAAGGTATAGTCATTCTCGACACGCTCTCCGTTGATGATAAGCTCTGCGTTTTCGTCCTTAATCATCTGCCAGCCTACAAGCTGATACTTTGTGCCGATTTCCAATCCGTCAAACGTAACGGTATCAATGATTGTCACGTCTTTTCCTGCTTCAATCTCTTTCTTTCCGTCCTCGCTGGTCGCTGTGGTATGGATAGAGATGATACGCTCTGTGATAAGCACCGTCTGTCCCTCGTCGTCAATGTCCTTGTGTTCTGCCACCTTTACAGGCTCGTCCTCGTTGGAAAGGTCGTAAAGTTCCTCAAAGGTTACAAGGTTCTGACCGCCCAGAGAAGAAGCGTTGAACGTATATTCCATTTCAATCTTCATTTCTTCGCTGTCGGCTGTGAATGTGTAATCACTTTCCACACGCTGTCCGTCGATAAGAAGCTCGGCGTTTTCCTCTTTCAACATCTGCCAGCCTTTGAGCTGATATTTTGTGCCTTTTTCCAGCCCGTCAAGCGTAACCGTGTCAATGATTGTTACCTCTTTGCCAGCTACGATAGACTTCTCGCCGTCCTTGCCTGTGGCTGTGGTATGGATAGAGATTTCTTTCTCGTATTCATCAGTGAGTGTCCCTAAGTCAACGGTCACATTGTTTCTGGACACCACGATTTCAAACGGCGGGATAAGCTCAAAGCCTTTGTTGCCCTCACAGCGTAATTCCTCAATGATATAGGTATCGTAAATCAAAGCACCTTTGCTGTCGTCTGGCTCACTTGTTCCAAACCAGATACCGTCCTCGCTGGTCTTTCCTGCATTGGTGTTATGTTTGTGGGAAGCCCAGTCGGAAGAAGTAGAGAACTGCCCGTTATCATCTGTCACGATAATGTGGCTCTCACCTGTGGTCTTGCTTGTGATCCTAAACGGAACTCCCGCAAGACGCTGGTGTGTGCCAGCTCCAATCTTGACACCCTCTAGGTCGCCACGCTTCACTTGATTGTAAATTGATGTGTCCGCACCTGTAAGGTCAACGATTTTTCCGTCCTCTGTGATTTCAAATTCAATCGGTTCTGCACCGTCCGTCAGATAGCCCTCTGGTGCTTTGCTTTCCTCGATACGGTATTTCCCGTAAGGTAAGAGGTCAGCGGAAGTAGAAGCCACGCCCTCAATGTCGGTAAGGATTGTCTTTACCACTTCGCCTTTATTGTAGAGCTTGCCCTCGACAAGTACGGCATTGTCATTAAGGGAAATGATTTCAAATTCAGCGTCTTTCAAGGTCGCACTTCCTTGACCTTTGGTATCGCTGGTTTCCAAATCTCTTTTCTGGATTTTCACACCGCCACGGATAACCTTGTCTGATACATGGTACTGATTGCTTCCAGACAATACGGCAATGTCGCCGTCCTCGGTAATCTGTGTAAGGTACATTCCTTTAATCTGTTCTTCGCTACCGTTTGCCTGCATATACGCACCGTCAAGAAGATAGCCGTTAGGAGCTTTCGTTTCCTCAACGGTCAGCGTCCCTAGAGGAAGCACGTTCTTTCCGTCCTGTGTATAGAAGCTGTCTCCAGATACCTTGTATTCATCAGAAAGGCGGGAAACATAATGGATAGTGCCGTCGCTGTCCTTTTCAGCGATTGTCTTTGTCACCCATGTTTTTGTAGGCTCGCTGGGGAGATTGTCAACGGTATAGTGTCCCGCATAGAATTTCCATGTGAACTCCGCACCCTCTAGGGAAGCGTCGCCCTGTGGAGCGTCTTTCTGTGTTTCCATGTCAATCTTGAAAAGCTCGATAAGGGTATCTGTAACCTTTGGCGTATCGGATACGTTCAAGGTCGCTGTCTTGCCAGCTTCCACATTTAAGGAATACACTGTATTGTCCACCTTGTAGCCAGCGGGAGCGGAAAGCTCTTTGATGTAGACTGTACCAGCCTTTACTTCCACGGTATCAGTGTTTCCGCTGTTATCCGTCGTAAGGGTGGCAAGCTGTTTTGTGCAGTCCTTATCAGAATAGACACCATAAGTCGCACCAGCGATAGAGTAAAGCCCGTTCCCGTCGGTAATGCTGGCATTACTGGAAGTCTTTTTCAGTGTGGCATTTCCTACGGCAAGTTTCGCCCAGAACTGTCCAATGTCCTGCCCCTCGCCAGAGTAGATATAACCGCCACATTCATAGCGTCCTTTGTTCTCGCTGGCAAAGGCTTTCGCCCCAGCGTACACCTCGTCCTGTATCGCTTTTGGGATTTCATCATAGGAAGCTCTGACGTTATCGCATTGCCAGCCTAGATGAACACTCAATCTCTGCCATACGACGCATTGTTTCAAAAGGTAGATATGCTGACTGCTCAATCCGCTGTGGCTCTGCACATACTGATTAACATACTCGATTGAGAGGGCAACATCTGAAATCTGGTCGTAGCTCATGCGTGTGCTTGCGTCGGCTCTGGTCTTATAACCGTTGCGGAAGTTGGTGTTAATATCCACGCAGAAAGCGTCCTCGCCCTCAACGGTCATGTGTCCCTCATTGAATGTCGAACCGATAGAACCGTCATTCATTACTTTTTCAACGATACCGACACGCTCGGCACTTTCCGTCCAGTATTGCTTCTCGGAAGCGTGGACTGCCGTTGTCGGCAAAGCGGTAACGATAGTCGCAAAGGCAAGGAAGCCTGTGGCTAATCGCTTCAATATCTTTTTCATAGCTTTTAAAATTCTCCTTTCGTTTGGATATAGAAAAAGCCGTCCATTTCTGAACGGCTGGTAATAGAAAAGGAACGTCAATATCGGCGTTCCATAATCTACTTGCGATATTCAATTTTAATCTTTTCAATACTGATGTGCTGTACCATATCTTTGCATATCTGGGATTTCTAACGTATCAAGGCTCATTCAATGGTAGTAAAATCGTAGTAATTTGAAGTATTTCAATCCTTGAATGTGCTGATAAGTACAGTGTTTTAGCGGACAATCAGATTTTTAGTTGTTTTCTAAAACAAAAAAAGCGAAAAAACAATGTAAACCTTTTCAATTTATAAAATTATTTTTCCCAATAAAAATCAATATTTTCCATATCTTTTATTTTCATTTTCAAAAAAAGCCAACCCATATTTATAGGTTGACTTTTCAATAAACAATTAGTCTAATGCAGCAATCATAGCTTTATATGAATCTTCTTGTAAAGAAGCTCCACCTACTAATGCTCCATCAATATCAGGTTGTTCTAATAAAGCTTTTAATCCTTCTGGTTTTACAGATCCACCATATTGGATTCTCACTTGATCAGCAACTTCCTGTCCATATAATTCAGCAACAACGCTTCTAATATATGCACAAACATCTTGAGCGATTTCATTAGTTGCAGTTTTTCCAGTACCAATAGCCCATACTGGTTCATAAGCAATAACAACACGACTTGCACAGTTTGGACATACATCTTTAAATGCAGCTACTGTTTGAGTTTTCACAACATCTTTAGTTGTTCCTGCTTCATATTCTTCTAATGTTTCACCAACACATACAATTGGAGTTAAATCATTTGATAAAACTTGACGCATTTTTGCATTCACTGTTTCATCAGTTTCACCAAAATATTGTCTTCTTTCAGAGTGACCTAAAATAACCCATTCTACTCCAATTTCTTTTAACATGCTTACACTCACTTCTCCAGTATAAGCACCACTATCTTTAAAATGACAGTTTTGAGCAGCAACAATTAAGTTTTTAGCTGCACCTTTAGCAGTCTGTAAAGCTAAATATGGAGTTGCAATTCCCCAATCAGCTTTATCAGTGCATGCTCCATCAACTGCTTCAACAAAAGCTTTTGTTTGGGCAATTGTTTTATTCATTTTCCAGTTTCCTACGATAATTGGTTTTCTCATTGTCATAATCCCCTTATTATTTATCATCAATTGCAGCAATACCAGGTAATACTTTACCTTCCATATATTCTAATGAAGCTCCTCCACCAGTTGAGATATGAGAAACTTTATCAGCATATCCAAGTTGCATAACAGCAGCAGCACTATCTCCACCACCGATAATTGTATTAGCATCTGGTAAGTTTGCTAAAGCTTCGCATACTGCGATAGTTCCTTTAGCGAATGGTTCCATTTCAAATACACCCATTGGACCATTCCATACAACAGTTTTAGCTCCTTCTAAAGCAGCTTTGATATTTTCAACTGATTTAGGTCCAATATCTAATCCCATGTATCCTTCTGGAATATCTTCACCACATACTTTAATATCACCTTCAGCAGCAAATGCATTATTGATTACTGAATCAACAGGTAAGATTAATTTATCTCCACCTTTTTCAATAATTTCTTTAGCAACTTCGATTCTATCATCTTCAACTAAAGAATTACCAATTTCATGTCCCATAGCTTTCATGAAAGTATAAGTCATACCTCCACCAACGATAACTTTATCAGCAATCTTTAATAAGTTTTCAATAACTAAAATCTTATCAGAAACTTTAGCTCCACCTAAAATAGCAACCATAGGTCTTTCAGGATCACTAACAGCTTTTCCAATATAAGCAATTTCTTTTTCAACTAAGAATCCAGCAGCAGATGGTAAATGAGCAGGAATTCCAGCAGTAGAAGCATGTGCTCTATGTACTGAACCGAATGCATCTTCAACGAATACATCTCCAAGTGATGCCCAATATTGACCTAATTCAGGATCATTTTTGCTTTCACCTTTTTCATAACGTGTATTTTGTACTAAGATGACTTGAGCATTATCAGCTTCTTTAACAGCATTTTCAAGTTCAGGTCCTCTTGTACAGTTTACAAATTTCACATCTACTCCTAATAATTCAGATAATCTAGGAGCTACAACAGATAAATCATTTTTAGCTTTATCTTCTTCAGTTTTTACTTTACCTAAATGTGAGAACAATACGATAGCTTTTGGTTTTTGTTCTAACAAATATTTTAAAGTAGGTAATGCGGCAACAATTCTGTTGTCATTTGTAATTTCTCCTGTTTCTTTGTTTCTAGGTACGTTGAAGTCAACACGAACTAAGACAGTTTTTCCAGCGACTTCAATATCTTTAATTGTTTTTTTGTCCATTTTTCTCAACCCTCCATGTGCAAATTATAACATTCTTATAACTGATTTTCAATTGCTTTTATAGTTGTTAAAGCAATAAGAATTGTCATTTTTTGTAAAAATAGAAAAAGCTGTTTTTATATTTTATGTGAACTCAAAATAATCTCCGTATAATCGTCATTTATTGACTCATTCTATAAAAACACTTTCACCAACACATGATATTGACATATATTAATAGTGGTGATTTTATGTATGATGATATCCTTCAACATATCCATAATCCACAAACTCTCATTATTGATTTACGTGATGAATTTTCTTTTCGTCAACTTCATTTAAAAAATGCTATCAATATTCCTGGGGATGATTTAAAAAGTCAAATTCCTTATTTACCTCATGATAAACTTCTATATTTTATCTGTGATACTGGAAAAACTGCTAAAAAGATGGCAGAACAATGCCAACAATTAGGTTTTCAATGTCAATATTTTCCACATAGCTTTCAATCCTTACTGATTTTAAAAAATGAACAATATTTTTAATAGATAAAAAAAGGAAAGACTTATGATTGATACTCAAGTCTTTCCATTTTATCTATGACCAATAAAATATTATTGATTATTTAATTGATAAAAAGCTTCTGTAGATGCATAACAAGATTGATTTTTTAACTCATCTTCAATTCTCATCAACTGGTTGTATTTTGCAATACGGTCTGTACGAGAAGCAGAACCAGTTTTAATTTGACCTGCATTTGTCGCTACTGCAATATCAGCAATTGTTGTATCTTCTGTTTCTCCAGAACGATGTGAAACAACAGCTGTATAGTTTGCTTTTTGAGCCATTTCAATAGCTTCTAATGTTTCAGTTAAAGTTCCAATCTGATTCACTTTAATCAAAATAGAGTTAGCAACACCTTTTTCAATACCTTGTTGTAAACGTTTTGTATTTGTCACAAAGAAGTCATCACCAACCAATTGAACACGATCACCTAATTTTTCAGTTAAGTAATCCCATCCTTCCCAATCATCTTGATCTAATCCATCTTCAATAGAAATAATTGGATATTTATCACAAAGTTCAACATAGAAATCAACAAGTTCTTGAGACGTAAATGATTTGTTGTTTTCTCCTGGTAGTGTATATTTTCCATCTTTATAGAATTCACTACTTGCAACATCCATAGCTAATTTCACATCAACACCAGGTTTGTATCCAGCTGTTTCAATCGCTTCTAAGATTGTTTGAATCGCTTCTTCATTAGATGCTAAGTTAGGCGCAAAACCACCTTCATCACCAACGGCAGTATTTAATCCTTTTCCTTTTAAAACTTTCTTTAATGCATGGAAAACTTCAGCTCCCATGCGAATAGCTTCTTTAAATGAAGGCGCATTGACTGGCATAATCATAAATTCCTGGAAATCCACATTATTATCCGCATGTGCCCCACCATTAATAATATTCATCATTGGCGTAGGTAACACATGAGCATTCGCTCCTCCAATATAACGATATAAAGGAATATTTAATTCATGAGCAGCACATTTGGCAACAGCTAATGACACACCTAAAATCGCATTGGCTCCTAAACGGCCTTTATTGGGTGTTCCATCTAAATCAATCATCATCTGATCAATTTTTCTTTGTGCAGTGACTTCTTCACCTACAACTGCTTTTGCAATTTCCTCATTAACATTTTGAACAGCATTTAAAACACCTAATCCTAAATATCTGTTGGCATCTTTGTCTCTTAATTCAACAGCTTCATGAACACCTGTTGAAGCACCACTTGGAACGATGGCTCTACCAAAAGCACCACTTTCGCTTTTCACTTCTACTTCTACTGTTGGATTCCCACGTGAATCCAAGACTTCTCTTGCATAGACACTGACGATTTGACTCATTTTACTTTCCTCCTAATAAGTTTCATTGTATGATCTATATCACATATAAGTTAGTTATAACTAACTATTAATAGAATAACACATTTTCTGATCTTGTGCAATCTTTATACTTTCAAAATCACTTATCACTCATAGTATTTACATATCTTCACTGTTCTATACAAGTTAAAAAAGACAACCCATTATTTTTTAAAACGTATTGTTAATCTTTCCTCCTGGTCCAGCATTGATAATCATTTCTGGGAAATTTGTATATTGTTTAAAGTTTTCCTGGAACATTTCAACAAGCTTTTGAGCTGTCATATCATAAGCATCTTTACTAACCCATGTTGTTCGAGGGTTTAATAATTCATGAGGAACTCCCGGACAAAAGAGTGGAATGTTTAAATTAAAGAATGGATCAACTTCATAGCTAACATAATCTAATTCTCCATTAATGGCCGCTTCAATCATTGCTCTAGTATATTTTAATGGAATGCGACGTCCTATACCATAAGAACCGCCAACCCATCCAGTATTAATCAAAAAGACATTGGATCCTGCTTTGGTCATGCGTTTTTGAAATTGTTTCGCATAAAGTAGTGGATCCATTGGTAAAAATGGTTCTCCAAAACATGTAGAGAATGTTGCCTGTGGTTCAGTAATACCATTTTCCGTACCAGCCAGTTTACTTGTATAACCTGATACAAAGTGGTAAACAGCTGAATTTTGATCCAATTTAGAAATAGGTGGCAAAACACCAAAAGCATCAGCAGCTAAAAAGAATATTGTCTTAGGGATAGGTCCCATACCACTTGGTTCAATATTTTTAATAAATTCAAGTGGGTACCCCACACGTGTATTTTCTGTAATAGAATCATCATCAAAATCAATAATTCTTGTATCTTCAAATAAACAGACATTTTCTGCCATAGCTCCAAATCTAACAGCGTCCCAAATATCTGGCTCATTTTTTTGTGAAAGATTGATACATTTTGCATAACATCCACCTTCAAAATTAAAAACAGAAGTCCGTGACCAACCATGTTCATCATCACCTATCAATTGACGATGAGGATCTGTTGATAACGTTGTTTTTCCTGTTCCTGACAATCCAAAAAATAATGCCGTATTTCCATCTTCCCCAATATTAGCTGAACAATGCATTGTAAAAACATTGCGTTGAGGTAACATATAATTCATGACACAGAAAATACTCTTTTTGATTTCTCCAGAATATCCAGTTCCTGCAATCAAAACAATCTGTTTTTCATAATCAATCATAACAGCCACATCACTATTTAAACCAACTGATGCATCAACATGACAATCAGGAGCAACTAATACTAAATAATCCTCTTGAAAATGTTGTAATTCACGTGGTGTTGGTTTAATTAATAAATTAGAAATAAAAAGATTTTGACTTGCTTTTTCATTAATAATTCTAAAACCATAAGAATACTTTGGATTTGCGCCAGCATAACCATCAAAAATATATAAATCCTTATCTTGAAAATGTTGAATAATTGCCTGATAAACTTTTTCAAACTGTTCTCTAGATGCAGGTTGATTCACTTTTCCCCAAGCAATTTTATCATGAACAGCTGGTGTATCTACAACATATTTATCATGAGGTGAACGTCCCGTTCTTTGACCTGTTTCCACACATAAACATCCAGCTCGACTTAAACGTCCTTCTTTTTTAATTAAAGCTTTTTCAATCAATGATCCCGCTGGAATATTTCTAAAAACATTTCCTGTCGTACTAATCCCATATTTTTTAATTCCATAATCATCCATACAAACACTCCTTTCTTTTTTAAGACTTCTTTCTTTTATTTTATAAAAAATAATTTCTCACCACAAGAAAACTCGTTTTTTCAAATAAAAAAATAGGACTCTTTCGAATCCTATCTATTCACTGAAGATGCAATTTTATGATATGTCCAACGTTTACCTCTAATCGCAATTGATAATGCCATAATATTTTCAGGTAAAGCAATACCACACCAACCAGCATCACCAATATGTTGGATATCAATACCACAACGTTTATTGACTAATGCAATTTGTCGAATTGTTCCTTCATCACTACCTTCTTGAGATGTTCCAATAGAACTTAATGATAATGCTCCTTTAGATTTAATTAATTTACAAGCAGCAGTCACTTCTTCTTCTGATAAACCAGGTACTGTATAAACAGCAGGCATTAAAATAATATCAGCACCTGCATCAATAAATCTTTCAATGCTATCTAAATCAACTAATGCTTCATCAATTCCTGAAGAATGCATTTTACCTGCAATAATCATTCCACCAAAGTATTCTTTTGCAAGTTTAATGGCATTTTCAATAGATGCATTACTTACACCTGTTCCAGGATTTCCTGTCAAACAGATAAAATCAAATCCCAATTCTTTAGCTTTTATAAATGTTTCTTTTGTCGCATGACGACCACTAGAAATCTCTAATCTGTTTTCCATCATCTTTGCATTTTCATCAATTGGTTCAAGATTACACCCTACTGGTCTACCTACTAATTTCTTTAATAATTTCACAGGTTCATCTGTTTCAGGTAATCCATTAATATGAGGATTATTGCAATCAAAAACATTTAACAAAACCATATCACTTCCAAAAGAAACAGCTAATTCAGCATTTGTTAAATCACCAAGTAAAGGTGGACAAGCCACAACTGTTTCAGTCATAATTGTTCTTCCTTCACTGGCTAGAATAGATTGTTTCAATTCATCTTTGTTCATTGATAACATTTCACTTGTTGTACAATTTAATAATCTTTTCATTTCCCGTATCCTCCTGACACATATTATATCGCTTTATCAAAACGCTTTCAATACATTTAATTTCTAAAGATTTTTTCAGGATTCAGATTCTTAACCATAACACAAGATAACAAAATAGAACATAAAAGCGATAAGCCATAAATAAAACATAAAATAGCTATCATTTCTAAAGACTGTATTTGAATAATCCAAGATAATATCAACACACATATGAAAGATAAAAACATTTTCAATACTTGATCCATATTTAAAATAAAAATAAATTCATCAAACATCACACCATTAGCTTTTAGAATAGTAAGTTCTTTTTCACGTCTTTTTAATGACCAATAACACATATAAACAAAAATCAAAGCAAACAATATCATTGTTATATACTTTTCCATTGTATACATACGTATTGTTTCAGTCTTTGTATTAATTAATAAAATGTTGTCTTGAAATTGATCATTAATATTGATATTTTCGTATTTTTTCACAATATAATCTTCTAATTCGTATAATGCATCAATATTGTCACAAAAGATTACATATGCACTTTTTACTGGTTCAACACCAGCACGTAAGGCCATAGCCTGCATATCACTATAATCCATCAACATATAATCCAACGAACTTTCATACGCTACATTCATTCCTATCGCCATAATTCCACTGACGGGAACTTCCTGATTCACTGTAACCTCACTATCAAAAATAAAGTGTGAGAAATGATATTCGTTATTGTCATTAATAAATTGATATAGACTATGATAAGAAGGATAGAGATGTCTGTTGTCTTGAATTGTCTGAAACAATTTTCCTTCCAAATGATTTTCAGGATACAGTGGATATACTGGCACTGTCTGTTCACCTACTTGAACAGATAAATCAAAATATGGGTAAACTTTTTTAACTCCTGAAAATTCTTGAATATTCTCTATCAATTCTTGTGGTAGTGGAGAAGCATCTCGATAAACCCCTAATTTCTGTGATACATCCTGACTTTCAATCATCATTTGAAAATCAGATATACGACGCATCTTATCATCTACATCCATTAAGGCCTGATCAATAGATTTTTGAATCACTAACGTTCCTAAACTTCCTAGAGCTAAGACAATAACCATTAGTATATTCATCAATCTTTCATTGTAAAAACTTTGTTTTAAATAATATAAAAGAAACTTTATTCTAGGTTGCATTATTTTTTGAACGTGACTCATAGGTTGGTCTTCACATTCTTTTTTTAATACAATTCCCTGTTCGTTCATTTCATAGATACAATCTGCATATTCTTCAACAAGATAGCTATGACTTGCTACAATAATCGTACAATTTTCTGTTTTCAATAAGTCTTTTAATAATTGAAAAATGTCTCTTTCATTTATTTCATCCAAAGCACTTGTTGGTTCATCCAAAATCAAAATTTCTGGTTCTTTCAGTAAAGCACAGGCAATCGCCAATCTTTGCTTTTCTCCTCCTGATAAAGTTTTCACTTTTTGATTAAAATGACAATCAAGATGTACCTTATCTAACAGTACTTTCATCGCATCTTCATCAAATGACTTCCCACTTAAATAACAATAATATTTTAAACATTCAGCTACGCTCATATTTTCTAGTAAACCATAATCCTGAAAAACATAGCCAATAGTATACCTTCTTAATTTTGCTTGTTGACGACTACTTAGAGTCATTATATCCTGATTTTGATATTTATAGTGATACTTTTGATCACGTGATATTAAACCTAATTTATATAATAAAGTTGACTTTCCACTACCACTTAATCCTTGAATAAATGTTAAATGATGTTCAGGAATCCATAAACTTTGTTTTTTCACCTTCTTTGATGTATAACGTGTGGACACATGTGTTAATTGAATCATCTTTCAACCCTCCCCAATACAATCATTGGTATACCTACTTCTATACATAAACTAACTATCATACAAAATACAAAGAATGATGGACGAACAATAAATACTTCATTATACATCAAATCAAAAAACACATACGCAATGATAAACATAAAAATAATGGATAAAACAATACATATCAAACTTTCATACAAAAAATAAATACCTAACATTTTTCTTGAACGAGAAACTGTTAAACCACGTTTTGTAAAGAAATGAATAAAATCAACATAATCCTGTTTTTGATTATATTTCACCCCAAAAAACAACATGAAAACAACGAGCATAATTAATCCTGAAATCATAAAAATACTTTCATTTAATTGTTTGACAATCTGAACTTTTGTATAAGTTTCATCATACATAGATGCAACTTTAAACCCCAAGGCTTCTATATCTTCTTTAGCTTTATGAAAATCATAACCATCTTCTACTAGAAATTGATAATAATTATAATAAAAAGGCACTGTACCTTCTGGTATTGTTTTGGATAGTTCTTTTTGGTATTGTTCCATAACGCTCAAAGGATAAAAAATATCAGCATCTAACATACCATTCCCTGTCGCCATCGTTAATGAATAAGACGTTTCTATAATCCCTTTGACTTTCATTTTGACTTTGACTGTCTTATAACAAATATCATCTATATCATTATCCATTGTACGATAAATAGGAACATTGATTGGAAATTCTATTTCTGTATCTTCGTTTACTTCTTGGCACATTCTTTCTAATTCTTCTTTATGAGCACCAAAATCTTCTATCAAATCTCCCGTTTTTAAAAAATATAAAAAATCAGGTGAGATATAAATACCTTCATCATTATCAATTTCTTTTGCATCATTGATTTGATAATCATAATCCTCATTATAAGATGCGACTAAAAAAGCTCCAACATTTGGTTCTAGTTCTGCTTGATTTTCTAATTGACCCTTTTGATATATCTTTAATGTTTTATCATTTTCCTCTACACTTAAATGACTTTCCCAGTTTTGATCTATAACGAATGGCCACGTTTTTATGTGCGATAATTTTTGAACTTCTTTCATTTCCTCACCAATCGAAGGAGGTGCAATGCAATTTTGAGAATACTCATGATAAAATATACCGCCTTTATTCAAAGGTTCTAATTGATCGACATACTTTTGAATAACAGATTGACCATATAAAACAGAAAAACTACATAACCCAATAGACAAAGAAACGAAAAAAATCATAGTCATTTTTAATAACTTACGATGTTCAAACATTTTATATAAATATTGCGTATAATGTTTTAAATTCGCTAAAACAGACTGATTTTTTTCAATCCTTTGAGGAACATTGATTATATTTTGTATAAATTGACAATTTTCAATCTGATAAATAACGTCAGCTTCTTTTTTTATGAAAGCATCATGTGTAAAAATAATGACTGTATGTCCTTGATGCGCATATTCTTTGAGTAATTTCACAATCAATTGCGTATGATGTTTATCTAGAGATGCCGTAGGTTCATCAAAAACAAGTATTTCAGGTTGATGAATCATAGCCAATAAAATACTAACCCTTATTTTTTCTCCACCAGATAACTGTTGAGGAAATAATGAATAAGTATGTTGAATTTCTAATTGTTTGGAAATCTCATCAATATCATATCCATGAAATAATGATTGACATAATTTAATATGATCTTTAATCTTTAAATCATTAATAAATACAGGTATCTGATTCACAATTCCCATATGAGATTGAATAAATTCCTGTTGTTGATTCTCATCTAAATGTGTTATATCTTTTCCATTATAATAATACTCATATGTTCCTGTTCTTTGAAAAGTTAATAATTCATGTAAAGTAGATTTCCCACTCCCACTTTTCCCAATCACAACAGTCAGTTCATTGTCTTTAGCACAAAAATAGGCATGATTATAAACAACATGGTGATCATAATGAACACAAATATTCCTCATTTCTAACATAGCATCACCCACTTTCCTACTGATTTCTATCTCTTCTTATATGTAAAAAAGATGAATATTTTCATATTCATCTTATAATAAAGGATATGAGATTGATATAATCTAAGGATAAAGTGTTGATTTGAAGGATAAATAGCATTACTCTGCTAGTAAAGAAATTTGTATAATAAAGGTTTTATCACTATAATCAATATCTAAATTGCCATGATACTGATTCACGATTCTACGAATACTCTTTAATCCATACCCATGATATTTTCTATCTTTCTTCGTTTTCAACGTTTGATCAAATAACTGATCTATATCATTTTCCACTTGAATATGTAATATTTGTTGTTCATAAATAATATTAACTTTTATCAGTCCATTTTCAGGACAATTTTCTATCGCATTATCTAATATATTAGATAGTAAATCATTTAAAATATAATCTTGGATATGAAATTGTTGAGGAACATTAATCAAACATTCTACCTTTATGTGTTTCATATCAGCATTAATGATTTTATTATTGATAATAGCATCAATCAGCTGATTATTTGTTTTAACTAATACGGGTATTGATGAAATCAGATTACTATGATTATTGATTAATTCTTTAATTTTTATGTAATCCTTTTGATTCAAATAGTAGTCAATCAATTGATAATCATGTTTCAAATCATGTTTTGTCATTTTTAATTGATCATATATATGAAGTAAAGTCTGTTCATTTTCTTGTTGTTGTTTTAATTTTTCATATTCTTCTTTTTTATTGTTTAAATCAAATAGATAAAGCAAAAGTATAAAAACACCTAACAAACATAATAATAGTATTCCAAACATTTTGATTAATTCAGGTGTATCAAAATTGAAAGCAAGATATTCCTGTGTAAAGAGTGAAATTATACAATATAGACCAAATAAAACAACAATTAAAATATAATAATTCATTTGATGCAAAGAAAGACGCATAGCTTTTAATTTTTTCAAAAAGAATAGTGCTAATATAAAATAAAAAAACTTAGCATAATAATCATTGAATTCCAATAAAAATAATTTATTAATAAACAACAACATGATATTCATTGTCAAACTATAAATACTTTCCAATATAACAACAAATACAATTTCACTTATTTTATTGTATGTAAATATACATGCTAAAATAATATTTAACACAATAAAAACATATGATAGAGGAATATCAAAAATATCTGTCAATCCATATACTGTCACAATGCCAACATTCATAATAACCATTGTGATTCTATAAAACCAGCTCATATTTTTCTTTATATCTAACAACTCTGTTATAAACCATGTCTGTAATAAAGAACTGATGACATTTAATCCTATCCATTCCATATGCGTTGACTCCTATAGTGCATATATCTTTGCATAAATGTTTTTTTACTCCCTCGAGTAAAAGGAATGCAGATTTGTTTGATGAGTTCAATATGTTGTTTTTGTATACTGACAACATAATCTAAATTAATAATGATATGATTATTAAATTTATAGAAGTTATGATGATTTAATTCTTGATATGTTTGTTTAAGTGTCTGATATGAAGTATATGTTTGTATGGGTGTATGTATGATAATCTGATTACGCAATGACTCCACATAAATAATGTCTTGCTGTTTGATATGGATATGGACACCTTTAATAATGAATGAAATCTCTTCTTGAATTCGTAAATGCATTTTTTGATATTTTTTAACAAAGTTTTGATAATCTTCATTAAAATGTGATTTTCTGATAAAGAAAAAAGTATTTTGTTGATAGCTTTCATAAACAAAATGATCAACACTAGAAATATAAACAATAATAGTATGTGGATAAAGTTTTGAAATATTCATACCATATTCAAAACTTTCTCCTTCCTTTAACATTACATCTAAAAACACACAATCATATTCTTTCGTGTAAATATCATTACAAAAAGAAATATATGTATCCATTTGTATATCTTGAAATGTCTGATTTAAATATGTTTTTAATTGTTTTGTAAACTCTGTATCATCATCAATAATCACAGCTTTCATATAACATCACCCATCCTCGTATTTTTATTTTAACATAAGTCATTATCAAAAAACTAGGCTAAGCCTAGTTTTGAGGATGTGTATCCAAATAATGGACAACTATTTTTGATAAACATGTTGACACAATCAAACCAAAAAGAAGTGTCATGATAAGATACTGAAGCAACAGTGAAGTCACTGGCGCAAGTTGCAATAAATCATATGTGATATAAGAAACAAGTACAAAAGCTACAATATCAACAATTAAAACGACTGTTCGATAAAGATTAATAGGACTATAAATACGATAAATCATATGAATGGATAAAATAGCTGTTGTATAGTAGAGAATTGTAAAAGCCTGATTTAAAGATAATGATAATGTCGGTGCTAATAGTTTTAAAGCAATGACACATAAAACAATCGCAATAGCATTTGGAAATGAATAGCGCATTGTATACCTACCAATAGATTCTTTTTGTTTAGAGATATTCTTTTCAAATAAAATCATAAATGATGGGAATCCCTCTACAAAGTTATCCAGTAATGTCATTTGAAAAGGAATAAATGGATAAGGCATATTCAAAAGAATACATGTGATAGATATCAAAATTGTATAGATTGTTTTTAAATAATACATCGAAGCAGAACGTGTTACATTATTAATATCTAGTCTTCCCTCTTTCACAACATCTACCATTGTTGATAGTTCACCATTGATGACAACAAATTGTGATATTTGTTTAGCGGCATCTGATCCAGAACCCATAGCAATAGATACATCAGCATCTTTTAAAGCCAAAACATCATTCACGCCATCACCTGTCATCGCAACCTTTTGTTTATGTTTTTGTAAACATAAAATCATCTCATGTTTCTGTGATGGTGAGGCACGTCCTATCACATGATAGTTTAAAATGGCATCTTCTAATTCTTGTGGCGTTGATAATGTAGAGGCATCAATATAATTTTGGGCATTTTCAATACCAGCCTGACTTGCTAGAGCACTAACAGTGACAGGATTATCCCCAGATATAATTTTCACATCAACATCATTATCTTTAAAAAACTGTATTGTTTCTTTAGCATCTTCTCTTAATGGATCTAAAATAACAATCACTGCCAATGGAACACTATGCATCATATCTTCCTGAAAAGTATCAAAATCATGATGTCTAGCAATCAATAAAATTCTAGCGCCTTGATGTTTAGCCTCTTCTATTTGGGTAGGCAAAACAAAATCAGGCAAGATGATTTCTGGTGCTCCAACAATAATCGTTCCTATATTTTCTAATTCTAGTGCACTCCATTTTCTTGCTGAAGAAAAAGAGACTCTTCTTAATGTGGAATAAGGGGCTTCACCTTGAAAATAATCCTGTAAAGTCAAAGACGTTGCATTATTATCAAGAGTTCCTTTCACAAATGAATTCATAATCAAAGAAAATTGATTGCGCCATTGTGTATCAAAAGTATAAACATCTTGAACTTGCATTTTTCCCTGTGTTAATGTTCCCGTTTTATCCAAACATAACACATCGACATGGGATAATGTTTCAATACTGAACATTTCCTGAACTAACACTTTTCGTTTCCCCAGTCTTACAACACTTGTGGCTAAAGATACACTTGTTAATAAAACCAGACCAATTGGTAACATACCTAATAATGCTGTTGACGTATTGACAATGGTTGTATTCAAAGTTTCATTTCTGATACCCATAGCCTGATAAAGCAAGCAAATACTGATTGGTAATACAAGCATACTTGTAAAACGCGTGACTTTCTTAAAAGTTTTCACCAACTCTGATGTCACTGGCTTACGTTTACGTGCTTCACTAGCAATCTTTGTTGCATAGTTATCCATACCCACATGTTCAACACAAGCATGACATGCTCCAGAAATAATAAAACTTCCTGATAAAAGATGATCACCGATATCCTTTAAAACCGGATCAGCCTCACCAGTTAATAATGACTCATCAACTTCTACCTGCGTATCTAGCACAATGCAATCTGATGATATCTGCATTCCTGTTTCCAAGAAAACAACATCATTCAAAACAATCTCTTCATTATCTATTTCCTGAATACAGCCATCACGTAAAACTTTTGTCTTTGGTGAAATAATTAAATTTAAACGTGCCACCATATTACGTGAACGAATATCCTGATAAATATGAATCACTGTATTCATTGTGACAATCAATACAAAAAATAAACTTGACCATGCTTTAACATAAATCAAAGCACAGGCAATCACAAAATTATAAACATTAAAAAGTGTAAACACATGTTCACAAAAAATCTGTCTATTTGTCTTAACTAAAGGTTTTGGTGAAACATTCACATGTCCTAACTGAACTTGTTCTTTCACCTGCTGACTTGTTAATCCCTTCACTTCACTCATAATATCACCCATTTTTAATATATAACTATTTCTAATCTTATCATATTTATATGGAAAAGCCATGAATTTTTTCTAAAGTTTTTCTAAATAAACTTCATTGACCATTTAAATCAGTTGGTTTATATAAGCAATTCTTAGTCTTGTGTTTTAATAAAATTATTTGAAAGAATAAGCTAAGATATTTTCGACAAAAGTGTCAGATTATCTATAAAAAATAAATAATAAAGTTATAGAAGAACCTGTATCAGCAATATAGTATGAAGTATCTTTTCAAAAGTAGAAAAAGAAATAGAAATACTTATAAGCACATAATATAATGCGATTAAAGACAAATTATTTTTCCATTTTTGTATGTGAGAAAAAGCCAATTTTTATCCAACACTTAAAAATATAACAATAAATTTTCAAATCAGTCTATCTAAATTAAAAAAATAAAGGTATATTTGTCCTATGATAAATAGGAACAAAAAATAATGAGATAGAAATATTTTACAAATTCTTATTTATCTATTCAATCCTCTATAAACCCTGTATTTTCAAGGCATACCGCCTATTAAATGTTCAAACCTTATGTATTTTCCCTTGTTTTTGCCCTTATGAGCCGAAACAAGGGAAATTTTTTATTCTCCGCCGATTACCTTATCCAGCAGTCTTGCGGAAGTACGCTTCGCTTCCCTTGTAGCGTGAGCGTAAATGTTCATTGTGGTACTGACATCAGCGTGTCCGAGAAGTTCCTGCACATCTTTCGGGGCAGCTCCATTTGAAAGCAGATTGCTTGTATAGGTGTGTCTGAGCATATGGAAGTGGAAATCCTCCAATCCCTCCACCTTTTTTCTCGCTGTCCTGCGCATAATCCCCACCGTACTCGGTGCTTCAAATGCTCCGTCAGGTCTAAGGCAGACAAAGGATAGTTCCTTGTACCCTGCTGGGACTTCCTCCGACCTCGGCAGACTGTAAACCTCATAATAGGTGCGGTCTTTTTCTTTAACCTCCAGCAGGACAAAGTTCTGCCGCAGTTGAAACAGCAGCTTGCCGATACAAAGGGGCTTTTCAAAGTCAAAGAGCGAAAAGCGTTGGAAGTAAAAATCAAAGAAACCGAAGCAGAGATTGCCGACAGGCTGGATAAAATCCCCGACACGCTCAAAGAGGACGGTTATCCCGATGTACAAGTTTTTATGAGGACTTTCCGAGAAATGGAAAGCGTTGTAGAACAGTACAACCGTGACCTTGCCGAGTGGGAACGCCAAGACAGCAGGAAACCGACAGCCACCGCTAAAGAACAGCTTAGACCGCCCGAAAAGCAGAGCGTGCTAAAACATTTGCGTGAGATACAGGAACGCAACAAGCAGAACCCACCGCAAAGAAAGCGTAAAAAATCCATTGACAGAGATAGCCGATAGGCATTGAAAAACCGCCGTTATGGTTTTACCCATAGCGGCGGATTACATAATCATTTGCAGCTACTAAATTAACAGTTATATTTTTTTGATTTGTTTAACAAAATATAAATTCCAATCAATACCAAAATAGTGATACCAAGTATCATATACATCATTCCAATATTTACTTGACTTCCGAAAAAATAAATATTGCAATCAAGGGAATCTTTTATTTTTTCAATAACCTCTGTTGGAATACCTTGATTTTGCATTTCGGCAAGCGCCCCTTGCATTGTATGATTTCGGATAAGTGATGTACCATAAGTGCCTGGCAAAAATGAGATTATTTTTTGCAGCCCTTCTCCAAATGAAGAAATAGGCATATATGCACCACAAATGAAACCATATCCCGCACTGATGATTGTGCCTACCGCTGAAATTTGTCCTTGTGTTGATAAGAAAAAATTAATAATCGAAGATAATGCTGTTCCAAACAAAACAAGAAGTAAAATATCAAGAAACAAAAAGAATATATCTGCGAGTGACATATACCAACCGACAATTGCTACATAAGTAAGACAGATACCCGTTGCAGCAAAGCAAATAATAAGTGTTGAAAGCAAGGTTGCAACATAATAACTCAGCGAAAGTGTAGCTGACTTCACAGGAGATATTCTTAAATCTCTTATCGTACCATTTGCTTTATCTTGCACCATTAAAAAATTAGAACAAAAAGCAACCGTTACACACGAAACAGCAAGAATAGAGGAGATAAGTTGACCGCCTACCAGTCCCTCTATTATACTTTCTGATAGTTTTAATGAATTAGGTAAATTAGATGTAAAACTATCCCGATACACATTCCCAAGAAAAGTTACATAGAGTACAAGCAATATAGCAGGCGTTATCAAAGAGGTAAAGAACATTCCCTTATCTTTGAAAAACAATTTGATATTCCTTTTGATAAGAATGAAAGCCATACTCATTTTTCAGCACCTCCCACTAATGTTTTTCCTGTAACAGCAAGAAAAACATCGTCCATTTTTCCTTTTGTTATTTCGTAATCATTAAACAACTGTGGATTACGAATAATCAATTCAGTTGCAGCCTTTGTATTCGGTACAGAAAGGCGATAACCGTTTCGGATTTGCTCATATTCCACATCAAGTGCTTTAATATCCTTTTCATCTACATCATAAATTGTGATGTAATCCCCAGTATAAATATTTTTTAATTCAAGCGGAGTACCCTCTGCGGATATTTTTCCATTATCAATGATTACAACATAATCAGCTTCCGCAGCTTCTTCCATATAGTGCGTAGTTAAAAATACAGTCATATTTTCATCTTTGCGAAAACTTGATATAACATTCCAAATAAGTCGGCGTGTCTGCGGATCAAGCCCTGTTGTCGGCTCATCAAGAATAAGAATTTTAGGCTTATGAAACAAAGCCCTTGCAATATCAATTCTTCGGCGTTGTCCTCCTGATAATTTACCAACGGTGCGTTTCAATAAATTTTCAAAATCTAATATTTTCGCCAGTTCCTCAAGTCGTTTCTTAAACTCCATTCCAGTAATGCCATATAAAGCGGCACGACTTTCCAAATTATCATAAACAGAAAGGGCAGAATCCAAGACAGATGATTGAAAAACTACACCCAGTTCACGTTTAATATAGTCCATATCCTTATCTAAATCGTGTTTATCAATAAAAACGCTTCCACTGTCTTTCGACAGTTGTCCACACATAATATTGATTGTAGTTGATTTTCCTGCTCCATTGATACCAAGAAAGGCAAACAACTCTCCTTTTTTCACACGAAAACTCAAATTCTGAACAGCGTTTACACTTCCAAAACTTTTATTAAGATTATTGATTTGAATAATATTGCTCATTCAATTTCCTCCTGTATAATCGGTTTTAATCTCGCATAGAGAGCAATCAATATAATCTTTTCCTGTTCTAATCGAACTCCAAATTAGTAGATGCAGCGCGATACCGTAAATTAAATTCATTATAGCATAATGAATTACCAAAGTCATTATGAAAGAAAACACATCGAATCATAATTGTGGCAGGCAAAGTCTTAATTTTTGACTGCCACAATTTTAATATTCTATATATTACATTTTTTACTTATAGATAATATCGGCATATACAATTTCTCGTGCTCTTGCCTGTATCTCATTCATTCGACCAACCCACAACATCGGGTTTTCTACTTTAAGTTGTTCGGTCACGCCCTCCTTGTCAGCCATTTGCTCAACCAATCGAAACATCATTTCCGTTGCTTGTTCGTCAATGTCGGCAAGGTAATTATTCAATTTGCCGCTTGTGAGCAACGAAATATAAACCGTCCGTTTATGTTCCTGTAAGTAGTGTTTGTGTCGCTGCCCCCACAAACTGATAGGTTTGTTTTCTTTTTCTGCTGGTAAAGTAAGGCAAGGAATATAATAATCCCCCTGCAACTCATACCATAAACCATTGCTCGCATCATAAATATACTTGTCCATTAAAAAATCCTCCGTTATAATATATTCGCACATATGTCACAGTTCTCCGATTGCCACACTCTGTTATATCTTGTTATGAGATTTTCTTGCCCTTGATTTTGCCCTTATGATTGTGCAGAACAAGGGTAACATTGTGTGAAACCATATAAAGAGATAAGGTGTACTGATTGCGATAAATCCTTTGTTTTCAAGGCTTTCGGAGGATTTTATTGATAACCTATGGAGAGCAATAATCACTCATAATTTTATGGTTTTCAAATTCCAATTTGGAGAAATTGATGATAATTATTTTAGATAAATTTTAATTTTCATAAAATGAAATAGGCGAAGTCTAGAAGACCTCGCCCCTTCCCGAACCGTACGGGCACCTTTCAATGCATACGGCTCTCCATTTCTAAGTGAGTTTTCGTTTTGCGATTTGATTGTATTCTAA